>DAOTAC010000018.1:0-14934 GCA_035382325.1 Bacillota bacterium
CCCAGGCTGAGCAGCGCGAGCGTGATGATGAATATCATGATGTCGGGAAGGCCCTTGTGCTCGCTCATACTGCAGGCGCCGGCGCGCCGGCGCACCTCCTCTCACGACCTAGATCACTGCCTAGAGCCCGGCGCAGCCCAGGGCGGCGAAGAACGCCGCCACAATCCAGAACCTCACCACGATCTTGGGCTCTGCCAATCCTGCCAGCTCGAAATGGTGATGAAGCGGCGCCATCCGGAATACGCGCCTTCGCGTCAGCTTGAATGAGATCACCTGGATAGCCACTGAGAGGGTCTCTGCAACAAACACGCCGCCAATTACGATCAGGAGCAACTCAGTCTTGGTCATCACCGCCATCGACGCCAAAGCTGCTCCCAGTGCCAGCGACCCGGTATCGCCCATGAACACCGCTGCCGGATGGGCATTCCACCAGACAAAGCCCAGGGACGCCCCGCCCAGGGCGCCCGCGAACACGCCCACCGCCGGTAGGCCGAGCCGGCACGCAATGGCCACATAGGCAAAGGACGCAATGGCTACTGTGCCGCCTGCCAGCCCATCCAACCCGTCTGTGAGGTTCACCGCATTGGTCGCCGACACCAGCACCAGCGCCACGAAGGGTATGTACCATATCCCAAGATCCAGTTGAGCGCCTCGCGTAAACGGGATGACTATCGCCGATCCAAGCCCCGGCGTGACGTAGCCGTATGCCCCGAGCACCAGCCCGAGAACCAACTGGAACAGCAATTTCTGGC
Source organism: Bacillota bacterium (assembly GCA_035382325.1). GTDB lineage: Bacteria > Bacillota > DTU025 > DTU025 > DTU025 > UBA5389. The sequence goes on from DAOTAC010000018.1 coordinate 753, forward strand.
GCGCTCTGAGGCCCAGTGGACGATGGGCTACGATAGAGATATAGTCGTCCAGCATCCCGACAAGGCCACATCCGGTGCTGACGAACAGAGCCCAACCCAGGTCGCGCACGTGCGATCCGGCTGCGGCTAGGCTCCCGGCCAGCGTGGCAATGAGCATGATGACACCGCCCATACTGGGCGTGCCTGTCTTGGCCAGATGAGACGAAGGCCCGTCGTCTCTGACGACCTGCCCGACTTTGAGACGGGCAAGCGAGCGTATGATGGGCGGCGCCGTAACTACAGCCGCCAAAAGCGCTACGGCAGTTGATATGAGCGAACGCGCCAGCACTGCAGACATTACCTATCACCGCTACTATCCGGGGAATCAGCGAGAGCCGACACTATCTGCTCCATGCGCATTCCCCTCGATCCCTTTACCAGTATCACATCGCCCGCGCTCGCCATCTCAATCGCGGCGTGCGCCGCAGAGGCGTTGTCGTCACACGCATGGCATCGACGCGGATCCAGGCCGGCTCGAACCGCGCTTCGCGCGGCCAGCGCAGCCAGTGGCCCCACGGTGACCAGGCCCGACACCCCGGCGGAGACAGCGTACGCCCCCAGCTCCGCGTGGCCTGCGTCACCGGCATCGCCCAGCTCCAGCATGTCTCCGAGGACCGCGATAACGCGGCGCTGCCCTCCATGTTGCAGTGCTGCGTCGATAGCGCACCTCACAGATGCCGGATTGGCATTGTAGGTATCATCTATCACTGTGAAGCCGCGTGGCGCCTGTACAAAGTGCATTCTCATGGCGGACGGCCTGAATGAGGCCAGCCCGCGTGCCATAGCCCCCGGATCGATTCCCAGGCGCCAGCCTACCGCCAGTGCCGCCAGGGCATTCAGCACGTTGTGGCGGCCGGGCACAGGCACCGTAAACCTTACGTCGGGAGAAGCCTGCCCGTCCAAGGTCACGGCGAAGGACGTGTCATCTTCTGACAGAGCCACGTCCACCGCCCGGATGGAGCAATCGGGAGAAAGCCCGTACAGCAGCGAACGCCCGGGCGCGAAGCGCTCCATGGCCCGCACGTGCGAGTCGTCCCCATTGAGCACGGCGAATCCATGGGCCGGCAACGCCCTGACGAGCTCCGCCTTGGCATCGGCTATTCCGCTTTGCGAGCCGAGCAGGCCTATGTGAGCAAAACCAACGTTAGTGACCACGCCGGCGTCCGGCCTTGCCGTTTTCGCAAGGGCAGTGATCTCACCCGGGGCTCGCATCGCCATCTCCAGCACCGCTACGTCGTGGTCTGGCTCCAGCCTAAGCAGCGTCAGCGGCAGCCCGATCTCGTTGTTCATGTTCCCTTCTGTCGCGAGCACCGAAAAGCCCTCTCGAAGCACCGCAGCAATCATGTCCTTGGTCGTGGTCTTGCCGGCGCTGCCTGTTACCCCTACTATGCTGGCCTTCATTAGGCGTCTGTGCCAGGCAGCCAGGCGAGCCAGGGCCCGCGCAGGATCATCCACCACGATCATGCCGAACGCCTCGGGCAGGTCGCCAAATGAGTCCAATGGCCGGGCTTTCGAAACTACAGCCCCACTCGCCCCGGCCGCCGACGCCTGGGCCACGAACTCGTGGCCATCGACGCGCTCGCCCGGCAGAGCGAAAAAGAGCGTTCCGGCGCCAGAAGCCCTGCTATCGATGGCGGCCGACGCTACCTGCGCATCGGCCGAACCCGCCGCCAGCTCGCCCTGGACCGCAATCGCCACTTGGGCAAGAGTGTAGTCAAGCACCCGGGACCAACTCCTTCAAAGCAGCCTGCGCCACTTGCACGTCATCGAAATCGATGGTACGATCGGCGAAAATCTGATATGTCTCATGGCCCTTGCCCGCTATTAGTACCAAGTCGCCCGGGCGCGCGCGCCCGATGGCCTCGCGGATAGCCTCGGCTCGGTCCAAGATCACTTCCCACCGATCATTGTTCGCCCCCATCCCCGCCGACACCTCCCGTGCAATGGACGCCGGGTCTTCGCTGCGCGGGTTGTCGGACGTGACTATAGAGTAGTCAGCCATCTCAGCTGCGATCCCGCCCATCAGCGGGCGCTTCGTGCGGTCACGATCGCCTCCGCAGCCGAATACGCATATGACTCGGCCGCGCGTGACGTCGCGTGCAGTGGCCAGCACATTTGCCAAGGAGTCGGGAGAGTGCGCATAGTCGACTATGACCGTGAACTCCTGGCCTAGGTCGACCAGTTGGAACCTGCCTGGGACTCCGGGGAAACTAGCCAGTGCTGCCGCGCCCTGCTCCACTGATACGCCCAGCTCATACGAGGCAGCCAGAGCAGCAATGGCGTTCGAGACGTTGAACGCGCCTACAAGGCGCGACCTGACCGGGACGCGCACGCCTGACGCGGCGTGTCGCAAGATGAAGGATGTCCCGCTCCGTCCCATATTCACATCGTCAGCCGTGGCCACATCGTCACAGTCGTCTCGCAAGGGCCCGGGCTTGGCCGAGAATGCCACTATGTGGGCTCCAGTCCTTCGAGATGCCTTGATCATCTTCATTGAGTACGGATCGTCGGCGTTGATCACCGCGGACTTGGGCCATGGCTTACCCGGCCTTGAGCCGAACCGGCCGAGCCCTCGGAAGAGATCGGCTTTGACCTCAGCATACTCGTCGACAGTCCGGTGGAAGTCGAGATGGTCATGGCCTATGTTGGTGAAAACTGCCACATCGAAGTCAATCAGCGCGGTGCGTCCGAGCGCAATGGCGTGCGACGACACCTCCATCACTGCCTGATCCAGTCCGCTCTGGCGCATCTCATAGAAAATCTCCTGCAAGTCGGCGGCCTCAGGCGTGGTGTTGGGCGCAGGACGCACAGAACGCCCGGTTCTGTACCCAACTGTGCCGATGAGCCCTGTGCGTATGCCCACGGATTCGAGGATATGGGCAACGATGTACGTGGTAGTGGTCTTGCCCTTGGTGCCGGTCACGCCGGTCACTGTCATCTGCCCCGACGGGTCGTCGTAGAACCCGCAGGCGATGGCGCCCAGTGCACGACGGGTGTCAGGCACATGAACCACCGTGATTCCTTCGGGCACTTCCACGGCGCGCCCACGCGAGGCAAGCACCGCGCTCGCGCCGCGTCTAACCGCCTCGCCGATAAAGCGATGCCCATCAAAACGCGACCCTTCAAAGGCTGCGAACAGGGTGCCGGCGCCGGCCACTTTGCGAGAGTCGTATGTAAGGCTCGTGATCACGACCTGCGCATCTCCCGAGATCTCAGGTGCGTCAAGGTGCGCGAGCAACTGATCAAGGCGCTTTTCAGGCATACTGCTCATTCCTCGAGGAATATTGTGACGGCCGAGCCCCGTCTTGCCGAGGCGCCGGCCAGAGGCTGTTGCCGGGCCACAACGCCGCGGCCCATGGGCTGCACTGTCAGCCCTCTGGCCCCAAGCAGGATTGCGGCCTCCTTAAGAGTCTTCCCAGTCACGTCCGGCACTTCCACAAAATCGCCCTCAAGATTATATAGCTGCTCAGGACCAAAGTAAACGACGACGGTCGTACCGGCCGCAACGCGCGAGCCCGCCTTAGGCACCTGGTTGGTCACGATCTCGCCTGCGCCCTGAGCTCTGCCTGCCAGCCCGGCAGCCTTAAGTGACGACATGGCGTCCTGCAGGGCCAGCCCGAGCAGGTCCGGCACAGTTATCAGGCCGGAAGTCGACTCCTGTGACGGCACTCTCGCGGCATATGTCGGAGGAATCTCCATGTAGCGCATCACGTCCCCTATCACCGCCGCGAAGGCGGGCGCAGCTAGGACGCCGCCGTACTTCACATCAGTCTTGGGCTCATCCAACACGACCAGCACGGCAATGCGCGGATCATTCGCCGGAGCATATCCCATGAACGATGCAATACGCTTGTCGCCGTACCCTCCGCGCTCGGGTTTCTGCGCGGTCCCTGTCTTGCCGGCAACTGCGTATCCGGGAACCGCTGCGCGGGCGCCGGACCCGTTAACCACCACAGACTGGAGTATCGTTGAGAGTTGGCGAGCGCTTCGCTCTGATATAACCTGCCGGATCCGGGTTGGCGCGATTTTACGCACGGAGGCGCCGGACTCATCAATGACCTCGCGGACCAGCATCGGCTGCATAAGCGTGCCCCCGTTCGCCACAGCGCACAGGGCGTTCAGAAGCTGCAGAGGAGTGACTGAGATTCCCTGCCCGAACCCGCTCGTAGCCAGCTCCACCGGACCCATCTTGGACGCTCGGTGCATCATGCCGACGGCCTCGCCCGGGAAGTCGATGCCGGTCTTGTCAGTGAGACCGAACGCGCGCACGTAGCGGGCGAAAGTCTCCGACCCAAGCCTGACGGCAAGGGTGGCAAACACGGGGTTGCACGAATTCTCCACAGCCTCGGTGAAGCTCTGGGATCCGTGACCCCCTGCTTTCCAGCACCGTATCGTCCTGTCCTCAACCTTGATGTAACCGGGGTCGTAGAATCCAGTGTTGGGAGTGACCACGCCTTCTTCAAGCGCAGCAGCGGCAGTCACTACCTTGAACGTGGATCCGGGCTCGAACATGTCGCACACGGCAATATTCCGGCGCAGGCTTGAAGGGTAGCGACTGTAGTCATTGGGGTCGAAAGTCGGACGCATGGCCATGGCCAGGACCTCTCCTGTCATTGGATCCATAGCCAGGATAATGCCTTTCTCGGACCGCGTGTCGGCCATGGCGCGTTCTAGTTCGCGCTCGCATATGTACTGGATCACTTCATCGATGGTAAGGACTATGCTCTTTCCATCCCTGGCAGGGGCGTAAGAGTGCTCACCTTCAGGTATCTCCTTGCCGGTGGCGTCGCGCTCAGCAACTATCTGGCCGCGTACTCCCCTGAGTTCGGAATCGTATAGCTGTTCCAAGCCCTCAAGGCCCTGGTTATCGATTCCCGCAATGCCGATCACCTGTGCGGCCAACGTATCCCGGGGATAGAAACGTTGGCCGCTCTCCGCTACGCCTATTCCCGGAGCTGCCAGTTCCTTTATGCGCGCCGCCACATCATGCTCGACCTTGCGTTTGAGCCATACGGTCTGCTGCCGAGCGGTAAGCCTTGAAAGAAGCGTATCCTCGCCCATCTGCAGCAGTGGAGCGAGCATGTGCGCAACGGACGCGGGATCGCGAACTTCGGCCGGAATGGCATACACCGAATCGGAGCTGATGCTTACGGCCAGCTCCCTCATCTTCCTGTCGTAGATCGTGCCACGCCTCGGGTCGACTGGAACAGGCCGCATTCTCTGTTCCAAAGCGCGGGCATGGAGCTCAGGTCCCCTGACGATCTGCAGCCAGAGAAGACGAAGTACCAGCGCAGCAAAAACGCCCGTCAGCAGGAGAAAGAGTGTGTAGATTCTCTTTCTCGCGATGACCGACGGGGAAATCCAGGATGCTGATCGAGCCGTATGTGGAACCGACACTACAGGAGCCCCCACATCTTGCTTGGTTCATTCAAGTATCGACGGCAGCTGGGCAGTGGGAACGACAAACCACGCGGCAATGAGGTTCGATACTGCCGCTACCGCCATCTGCTCGACAACGGCAGCCACGTTCGCGAGCACAGTGGGAGGTTGTGATACATCCGCAGTATCGCTTGGCGGAATCGGCTGGTTAGCAGCGCTCAGCATGGGCCGTGCATCGACCAAGACGACTCCCATCCTAGGCGGATCCACCATTCCCAGTTCAGCCCGGGCCACCTGATCTACTCTGTCAAGAGATGTGATCCGCGCGAGCTCCAACGACATCCGCTCCCACTCATTTTTGAGCGACTCAGCCCGCGCCCGGGCTCTGTCGCGGCTGTCGCTTGCGCGCACTATCGCAACTCTCTCCGCAAGAACGACAACGCAGAGAGCAACAGCCAGCACTGCTACGAGCCCGCACCCAGACATGAGCCGCATGGTTCGCGACGATCTGCGCCTGGCCGAATCACGCCCCAGCTCGCCTAGTCTAGCGTAACTGCACTCCATCACTATTCATCCTCCCCCGGGCCTAGAACTTTGATTGCAGCCCTGAGCTTGGCGCTTCGCGCTCTGGGATTGGCTTGCACTTCGTCTTCCGACGGACGAACCGGCTTGCGCGTGATCACCTCGAGAGACTTGCGGCGACCGCAGACGCACGCCGGAAGAGACGGCGGGCATGAGCACGGGCGCTCTCTGGCTCGAAACAGCTCTTTTACGATCCGGTCCTCCAGGGAGTGGTATGACAGCGTCACTATGCGCGCCCCACAGGCAGCCGCTCGAACGGCTCCTTCTGTTCCCCTTCGAACCGAGCCCAACTCGTCGTTGACGGCTATTCTGAGCGCCTGGAACGTTCTGCGGGCCGGATGTGGGCCCTCGCGTCCTCCTGCTCCAGGCGGAATCGCCGAAACCACCGCCTGCACAAGGCGTTCGGTGGTCAGTATTGGCGCCTTCTGTCGCTCCTGGGCGATATGGCGGGCAATCCGCCGCGCCCATCTTTCCTCGCCGTAGTCTGAGATGATCGTCTCCAAGTCTCGGACCGACGCCGTGTTGACTATGTCGGCCGCGGTCAACTGAATTCCCTGGTCCATCCGCATATCGAGTGGAGCGTCCTCCCTGTAGGTGAAGCCGCGTTCAACAGCGTCCAGCTGATGAGAACTGACTCCGAAATCAAACAGCACGCCGTCCGGTGCGGGATGCCCGAGTTTCCCGAGCATAGACTCTATGTCGCCATAGTCGCCATGCACCAGGCTCACCCGGCAGGGCGCGTCGGAGAGCGCCTCCGAGGCCGCTTGCAGCGCTTGCCGATCACGATCAAAGCCGATGAGCACACCCGGCGGGCCGATTGCCGCAGCAATCACCCTGGAATGTCCTGCGCCGCCCAATGTGCAGTCAACGATCACATCGCCGGGAGCCGGCGCCAGGTATCTCATGACCTCCTGAACCATTACCGGTTGGTGGCTGTAGTCCATCAGTCAACTCCCGCTCGCTGAGCTCTCGCCGCCGCGGCGACCTTGGGCATCCTGAAGACGCCATGATTACCCCAGCGATACGAGCTTTTCTGCAATCGTTTCGTAGGAACCCGATACCTGCGATAGGTACTCTTCCCACACTTCCTGCGCCCATATCTCGAATCTCGATGAGACACCGATTACTACGATATCCCGTTCTATCCGGGCATATTGCCGCAGATGGGGCGGGATCAGAGCTCTTCCCTGACGGTCAAGCTCGCACTCGCTTGCGCCGGAGAAGAACAACCTGGAGAAAGCGCGTCCATCAGCCATTGTCATAGGGAGCGTAGTCAGCTTCTCTTCCTGATTGCGCCATTCGGATTCGGTGAACCCGAACAGGCACGTATCGAGGCCCCGAGTCAGGATGAACCTGCCATCGAGTTCCTCGCGGAATCTGGAGGGCACTATGATCCGACCTTTGTTGTCCAGAGAGTGTCTGAACTCCCCTATGAACACCGTGACCCACCACTTTACTCCACTCTGCTCCACTTGCACTATCATTTCGAGGCCCGAACGCTTTCTCCTGCAACGTTGCACAAATATTTGGCCATCATTGCCACTCTGGCGAAACCGGGCAAAAAAAGAAGAGGGCTTTAGCCCTCTTCGGATCGAGCGTCGGATGGAAAGCCGTGCGGGGCGCCCTCCGCCTGCCTAGGACGCAATCTCCACTCTGGCAAAGTCCGACTTCATGATGGTCATCAACACAACCTGGCGCGCCTCGCCGCTTGGGCCCAGCTTCCGCCGGACCACTCCCTCCCTACGGAACCCGCACTTAAGGTAGCATCGGATCGCCCTGCGGTTATCAGCACAGACTCTGAGATATACGCGGGCAAGGTTCAGCCGATCGAATGCCGCCTCCAGCATGGCGCGGACGGCGCACGAGCCCAGGCCCTTCCCCCGGAACGAGGGGTCGCCTATTCGCACCACTAGTTCCGCGTCTCCGCTGCGCCACGCAATCTCTGTCAGCTCAATATCCCCTATGAGCCGGCCGTCCTGCGTGACAATGGCCATCGCCACGCTGTTCCTATCGCTGAGCAACTTGGCGAACCGAAGCCGCGATTCGCTCTCGGTTCTGACGGTCTCCCCCATCAGGCTCGTCAGCTCGTGATCCGCATCCCACCTCGCCATCGTGCCAAGATCGTGCTCCGCGAGCTGGCGGAGCAGTACAGTGTCCCCGTCGCACATAGTAACCCTTCCTCTGCTACGACTCCACCTCCCAAGGTGGGTTGTGGATTCGCCCTTGAGGAGCGGTTTACCTCCAAGAAACTGTATCCAGAGTCGGTTCTACACGCCTGTTGCCCCGCGCAGAGCTGATTAATAGCAGGTCACATTATGCCGAGTGCCGGGCACAAGCCCGGCACGACGGTCAATGGCTGATGATTTCCGATTGGATTATGACGGCTAGCGGGGTTGAACGATCAGCTTGATCGCGGTGCGCTCCTCGCCGTCGATTGTGACATCGACGAACGCTGGAACGCATACAAGGTCGAGGCCGCTTGGCGCCACGAAGCCCCGCGCGATCGCCACAGCCTTGACCGCCTGGTTGATAGCTCCGGCGCCTATGGCCTGCACCTCAGCGCCGCCGCGTTCGCGGATAACCCCTGCCAAAGCTCCGGCTACCGAGTTTGGATTCGACTTTGCAGAAACCTTTAGGACCTCCATGCTCTTATCCTCCTGCCGGCTGATCGTATTGACGTTCCAAAGTAGTGTATTAGTCCTCTATTGGAAAACTCCTTCTACTGTTTGGAACGGGACTCACCGAGGCGAATCGTAAAATACCTCGATAAACCGTTCTATCCCTCGCGCCCTGCCAGTGGAATGATCTGCTTCGATGATGACCCCTGACACCACGACCGGACCCTTTGCAACGGCGAAACGCGACGGCAGCGCCGTGATGAACCGCGGAATTACCGTGTCTGGGTCCATTCCTATGACAGAGTCGATTGGCCCGCACATGCCGAGATCAGTGATGAAAGCAGTGCCTCCCGGGAGCACTCTCTCATCGGCGGTTTGGACATGCGTGTGCGTGCCGACCACCGCACCCACACCGCCATCCAGGTAAAGCCCGAGCGCCTGTTTTTCCGAAGTCGCCTCCGCGTGGAAGTCCACGACAGTTATATCGGCAGAAGACCCGATTTCGTCCAGTGCCTGCCTGCCCCGGACGAACGGACAGTCAATGGGTTGCATGAACACTCGCCCCTGCAGGTTGAGGACTGCCAGGCGCAGACTCCCAGAGGACATGACTGTCCAACCCCTGCCCGGCGCTCCCGATGGGTAATTGGCCGGGCGCAGCACCCGATCCTCCTTATCGAGGTATTCAGCCATCTCCCGCTTGTTCCACACGTGGTTCCCGGATGTGATCACATCCACGCCACCGTCAAGCATCTCGCGCGCCACTTCAGGCGTGAGACCGATTCCTCCTGCAGCGTTCTCGCCATTTACCACAACGAAGTCCACTGCCCCGCCGGCTCTGAGCCGGCCTATGACCGACAACGCACGTACACGTCCCGGCCTTCCGATAACGTCGCCGAACATTGCGACTTTCAAGCATATTCCTCCCTGAGGGCAAGCGCGGGCAGGCCTAATTATCAGCCTGCCCACCTTTCTCCATCATATTCGCAAACCAGGCCCACGCGATCAGGCGGGCCTGTTAAACACCACGACCCTGCCCTCTTCTCGGAAGCCTATGAGGCGCTTCTCCTGAGTAGTCTCCTTGAGATCCGCCAGGAGGTTGGCGATGAACTCCTCCTGCACCATCAGCTCTTCCTCCCCTAGATCCTCAGACCTGTCAGTCGCCAGGTCGTCTCCGAAGGCATCAAGAATCAGCCCGATAAGCAGAGATATCTCGTCGCCGGTCAGTGTGGCTACATCGCGGGTGAGCTGAACCTGTGTTACGCTTCCCAGGTAGGAGGAGCTGATCTCGGCTACAGGCGCGTCTTCGAGCCTTACAAGGTCGAGATAGACTGAGATGCTCGCAAGAGCCAGGCGTCTGAAGGCATCGAACTCATCGGCCTCCACTCTCCTTGCAACCATGAACGAGAATCCGAGAACCCTCGAATCCGGCGTGTACGACACGGTACAGATCTCCGGATATCGCACCAGAATCGACACTAGCAGGCCGACACTGGTCGAAGAACCATCGCCTTCTCTGTTGCGCGCCTCTCTCACCTCTGCCACCTTCTTCCCCCGATCATCGGCCCGGATTCCTGCTGATCATTCTACGCATGGCGCGGACCTTGGGCTACCTGTCACTTGGCGTAGTCCACGGCTCTCGTTTCGCGAATGACAGTCACTTTGATCTGGCCCGGGTATTCCAACTCCTGCTCTATACGCTTGACAATGTCGCGTGCCAATTTAGCGGATGTTGTGTCGTCAATCCGGTCGGGCTTGACCATGATTCGAATCTCGCGACCGGCCTGGATGGCATAAGCCTTGTCAACGCCATCGAAGGAATCGGCTATCTCTTCCAGTTTCTCGAGACGCTTGATGTAAGTCTCCAGAGTCTCACGGCGCGCCCCGGGGCGCGCAGCGGACACCGCATCTGCCGCCTGCACCAGGACGGCTTCGATGGTCTTGGGATCCACATCGCCATGGTGCGACGCGACAGCGTTTATCACCGCCTGCGACTCGCGATACTTCTTGGCGATGTCGGCGCCGATGGCGACGTGAGGACCTTCCACCTCGTGGTCGACTGCCTTGCCTATATCGTGCAGCAGTCCTCCTCGCTTAGCAAGGCCTACGTCCGCGCCAAGTTCGGCAGCCATAGCGCCCGCCAGTTGAGCGACTTCAATAGAGTGCCTGAGCACATTCTGACCATAGCTCGTACGGAATCTGAGCCTGCCGAGGAGCTTAATCAGCTCCGGATGGATGCCGTGTACGCCTACTTCGAAAGTGGCCCTTTCGCCTTCTTCGCGAACTACAGCATCCACTTCCTTGCGGGCGCGCTCAACCATCTCTTCAATCCTCGCCGGATGTATCCTGCCATCTTGGATCAGTCGTTCCAGCGCGACGCGGGCTACCTCCCGCCTGACCGGGTCGAAACCTGATAGGATAACCGCTTCAGGCGTATCGTCGATGATCAGATCGATTCCAGTGAGGGTCTCTAGGGCGCGTATGTTTCGGCCCTCTCGGCCGATGATGCGGCCCTTCATCTCATCGTTGGGAAGCGCCACCACCGACACAGTGACTTCAGCCACATGATCGGCAGCGCACCTCTGTATCGCCTGGGTTATGATCTCTCGCGCACGCTTGTCGGATTCATCCTTAGCCTGGGCTTCGCACTCCTTTATCATGACCGCCAGGTCATGTTGGACCTCAGCTTCAGCTTCTCTCAGCAACTGCTGACGCGCCTGCTCGGACGTGAGTCCTCCGATCCTCTCCAGTTCCTGCTTCTGCCTCTGACACAATTGCTCCGCCTCAGCATGCGCCTTTTCGATGTCGTGCTCACGCCGCTCAAGGACTGTTTCCTTCTTCTCAAGCTGATCGGTCTTTCTGTCAAGCGATTCTTCCCTCTGGAGCAGCCGTCTTTCCGAACGCTGTAGTTCAACCCGCCTGTCGCGGGATTCTTTTTCGAAGTCACTCCGCATCCTGTGAATTTCCTCTTTGGCCTCCACGACCGCCTCGCGCTTTTGAGCTTCGGCGTCCTTTTCGGCCTCCTCTACTAAGCGCCGTGCCTCGCTTTCCGCAGACTTTATCTTCGCTTCGGCCAGCCACTTGCGGGCCAGATATCCTCCACCGACTCCGATGCCGGCTATCAACACATAGACAAGCATCTGTATGAATGGGCTAATGCTGATCCACCTCCCTTAGCACAAACAATCGCGTACATAATCAACAAGCTCGATTACAGTACAAGGAAAGCCGAGCGCCAACTCGGCTTGAACGGAACACGCGGCATGGTGTTCACGGGCCGGAAACCCCAGCCCCAGACTAGATTCTATATGTAGTGCCCAAGCACTGTCAAGCTGGCCCAGCCCAGCCTGCCCAGACGTCGGGCCCTTCAGTGAGTGAGATTTCTCACCACACGGGATATTGTGTCGGCGCCGAACCCTCTCCGTTCAAGGAACCGGGCGACGCGCCTTACCGCCCGTTCCCTCAGCTCATCGTCGTCTAGCTCACGTGAAGAAACCCGGGCAGCGGCCAGATCCAGCGCTACCTGGTATTCATCCGCGCCCTCCGCCTCGTAGGCCGCCTGCGCTGCCTGCGCAGCAAGCAGCGGGTCGATCCCGCGCTCCGAGAGCCTCGTGGCGATGCCTCGCACGCCATACCGACGCTGGCCGGCGGCATGCTCTGCCCAGCGAGATGCCGCCGCGACATCGTCGATATAGCCCAGACGCATCATCTCCGCCATGACCTGGTCAACATGCTCAGTGTTGTAGCCCCGCCTGAGCAGGGCCTCCCGGAGCCCGGACTGTGTGCGAGCCTGGACAGCCAGGAGCCTGTACGCAGCTGAGTATGCCTCGGCCAGAGTGTGTTGGCGTTTACTGCTTGGCACGTCCGCTGCGCCCCTTTGCGGCGCCGTCCTCCGAGTTGGATCGATCGGGGCCGTCCGTACCGGCCGAGGCGTCGCCTTCGACCGGGGCCTTGCGGCTCGCCAACCCAACCGCCTCCCTGATCTTGACTTCGATTTCCGCGGCCAGTTCAGGGTTGGACTTGAGGAACTGGCGCGAGTTCTCCTTGCCCTGCCCCAACCTGAGATCACCGTATGAGTACCAAGTGCCGCTCTTAGTTATGACTCCGGTTGCATCGCCCACATCCAACAAAGACCCTTCCCGGGATATGCCTTCACCGTATATGATGTCGAACTCAGCATCCCTGAAGGGTGGCGCCACCTTGTTCTTGACCACCTTGGCACGGGTGCGGTTGCCTATCTGCTCAGAACCTTGCTTGAGCGATTCCACCCGACGCACCTCCAGTCGCACGGACGCATAGAACTTGAGCGCCCGGCCTCCTGGGGTCGTTTCGGGGTTCCCGAACATCACGCCTACCTTCTCGCGAATCTGGTTAATAAACACGACGCTCGTATTAGACTTCGAGATAGCGCCGGTCAATTTGCGCAGGGCCTGTGACATCAGCCTGGCCTGCAGGCCCACGTGGGAGTCGCCCATCTCGCCCTCAATTTCCGAGCGCGGCACAAGCGCAGCGACCGAATCCACAACAACAACATCCACTGCGCCGCTTCGGACTAAGGCTTCAGTGATCTCGAGGGCCTGCTCTCCAGTGTCGGGCTGCGAAACCAGCAGATTATCGATGTCGACTCCAAGGCGCTTAGCATACGCTGCGTCCAGAGCGTGTTCGGCATCGATGAAGGCCGCTACGCCACCTAGTTTCTGTGCCTCTGCGATGATATGCAATGCCACTGTGGTCTTGCCAGACGATTCCGGCCCGTATATCTCTGCGACCCGACCGCGGGGTATCCCGCCCACGCCCAGCGCTATGTCGAGCGCGATCGCGCCGGTCGGGATCACATCCACCACAGCAGCGCCCGCCGACTCGCCCAGGCGCATTATGGAACCTTTTCCAAACTCTTTTTCGATCTGAGTAACCGCCACTTCCAGCGCCTTCTGTCTTTCGTTCAAGACCGATCGCTCCTTACTATGCTGGTCACTCCAGCGGAATACGGGCAAGTGATGTGTAAATGGGGCCTGACGGCTGGAGTACACTGGCCACCACATGTATGCAATCTACCAAGACCGTCCCCCAATACGTATCGGAATTTCGCGAGATGATGTCGGCTGCCCGTGTGTCCGCCGACTCCCCGCGGGCTCTTCCTATGGTGAGGTGAGGGCGGAACGCCTTATCGGCCGGAGTGAAACCTCGAGCTACCGTCGACTCATCGATGGAGCGTGCAAGGCTCGTCAAGCGGCCCGCGCCTTCGCGTACCCCCACCCAGAATACACGGGGATTCCGAGGACTGGGGAAAGCGCCCGCGCCGCGAAGCTCGATCTCGAACCTGGGTTCGCCCTGCACAGCATGGTTCACTGCATCGGCCAACGGCTGTATACGTGTGCGCGGCAGATCGCCCAGGAACTTCAGGGTAAGATGCATGTTGCGAGCCTCAACCCACTTGGCGCCCACTCCGGCTTGTTGCATGTCGCGAATCATCGCGCTTACCGCATCCACCGGCGACCCTGCTACCGGCAGAGCGATGAACGTTCTGATAATTGGAATTCCAGACTCGCGTCGATATTCCTCCACAA
>DAOTAC010000019.1:0-14775 GCA_035382325.1 Bacillota bacterium
CCGCTATTGTTGGTCGCGCGATGGGCATAAGGGTAATTGGTCTTGTAGGCCGTAATGGGGGCGCCTTGGCTCCCATTTGCGATACAGCGATAAGGGTTCCATCAGTCTCTACTGCTGAGATACAGCAGATGCATGTGTCCGTGTATCATCATGTCTGCCGAGAGGTAGAGCGAAGGCTGGCAGCGCAGGCTTGACGCGGTCATGTGTCCCGGGGGTTCCGCCGTGTGCCTGCAAGTCTTGCCAGAACTGCGGGCGACACCGCGTTTAGCATGGAGTTAGCGGACCTGTAACAATACTGCCCGGCTTGTACGCCGGCCTGTTCAGATGGTGCCCGGTTTTGAATCGGGGCAGGCAAAACCCGGGAGTTTGTGGCGTTTAATGGGGAGCTTTCATCCTCCGATTGCCTCCCCAGGCATATGCGAGGGATAGAGGCGCGTGACCACCTTATGGAAAACGCTTCTGCCTGCAGATTCAAACGCGACGCGATGACAGAAAAAGGCACAGCCCCTGCCGGCGCGAATTCAGACAATTATCGCCCGTCAAACTAGGTAGGATCTGAACAGGTTGCTCAAAAAAGCTGCTCAGAAATGGACAGGATGCCCCAGAACCCCGTCAGGGCCAACCACAGAAGAACGTCACGCCCAGGAATAACCATGGGCATAGGTAGTACACAGAGCTAGATGTGCACTTCGCAACGAACGTGCAGCGTACGGCGCATATACACTGCTTGCTTTCCAGCGTGACGTGTTTACTCCCGCGTCGGTTTCCCATAGACAGGGTCTCCCATAGACGGGGTTGACCTTGCGCCCTAGACCTGCGCATAGTACCATGACAAGTAGCACCACCTCAGAATCGTACATGTGAGTTGATCGCAGAGATGCAGCGTTCCGTAGCTACGGCCAACCCGAAATACGGCATCCTTATGGCCCTGACTGCCGCGATTGTTTGGGGCACTCTTGGCGTTTTCGCGAAAGCCATCTACAAGTACCATCTAGATCCGCTCGTTCTGGTGACTATGCGTGCCGGAATCGCATTCGTGGCTCTGTTGGCCATCATGCTGTTTCGCTCTCCCGGGTTGCTTAAGGTGGAGCGGCGCGACATAATCGATTTCGCTTACGTTGGAGTAGTCGGGATTGCCCTGGAATACTGGGTGTACTTCGAGACGCTGAAGCGCACGTCGTCGTCGGTCGCTTCTATCTTGCTGTACACTGCGCCCGTTTTCGTGACGGCGGGCGCCGCTGCGTTCTTCGGGGAGAAGATCACCCGGCGCGGGCTGGCCGCGCTGGGCGTTGTTCTTATTGGGGGTTTCTTGGTGGCTGGCGGGCTAGAGGCGCGGGTTCTCACGCAGGATCGCGTGGGAGTGCTGTTCGGCATAGCGTCGGCACTGACGTACGCAGGCTACACCCTGCTCAGCAAGCGCACCCTGCCCAAGTACGGTTCGTGGACCACAGTCCTTTATGCGTTCGGTTTCGGAACGATCCTTCTGGCGCTGATGTCAGGGCCCAGACTTGCCCAACTGGCAACGGTCCCGTTCGAAGGCTGGATGCTCATGCTGGGCTTGGCCCTCGGGCCGACGCTTCTGTCATACGGCCTCTACGTCAAATCGCTTGAGTACATAGAGGCGAGCCGCGCAACAGTGGTCTGCATGATGGAGCCGGTGACAGCGAGCATCCTTGGCTTCCTACTGCTCGGCGAGAGACTGGCCGGATGGCAGCTCGTCGGCGCTTTGTTGGTTCTGGGCGGGGTCGGTGTTCTGAATCTTCGGGCGAGTCCGCCGCTCCCCGGCGATGTGGCCTCGGTGGAGGGCTCTCATTGAACACGTGCACTGTACAGCCGGATCAGAGAGTATTCGCAGTATATGCAGGGCTGACCGCCGGCGGGTACGACATCGCACAGATCGATCCCGGTGATGAGATAGCCGCAGTAGCACAAGCAATCCTCGAAGCGCCTTGGCCGGCCCATGTACTTGACTACTTCCGGAACGCTCGGGCGGCCACTTGCGAGGCCAACTCATACTGGCCCCGGGCGTACATGCTGGTTGCCGCTGTGATGGAGGTATCTTCGGCGTGCAGCCGAGGTTATCCCGATCCCGTACGTGTCAGAGGCATCATGGAGGCCATGCCTGTGGATCCCGCACACCGGGATCCGGCCACCATCGAATGGCTGATGGGCTTGCCTGAAGTTAGTCATCATCCCCAATCCGCTGCAGGCACGGCAGATAGCGGATGGAGTCGTGGCTCAAGACGCAACCCACCTGATCCTCGCTCGACCGGACTCCGGGTCGATAGTGCACGAGGTGCTTCACAGCCTGTTCGCGCAGGCGCTGGAGTGTGTCAGGCCGGCGGTAGATGAGGGGAACGCCCTGTATGCGCCGGTGCGCGACTCGATGATCCGCATGGGTTACGCCTGGGATGACAGCCCTGCCTCGTGGCGACGCGTGTGGGAAGAGAGCCTAGTGAGGGCGACCGCGATATGGGCTGAGTGCGGCGACTGCCCGGCCGAAGTCGCAAGAGCGGCGGCAGGCCACGCGAGCATGGGGTTCATCTATGTTCCCAAGCTGCTCCAGTGTTTTGCAGGCTCCTGTAGCGGGCTCAACGATGTCGCCGGGTTCATCCTGGAATGCCTGAAGGTGTGTGCAGGAACGGTTCTTCACCCGTGAGTATGCAGGCGGCAACGCCGCTGCCGCTATCATGGTTGCCAAGTGACTACCGGTTCACCTTGGCCTAGCCGTCAAAGCGCTATGGTGATTAACAGCAGCGCCAGCAACCGGGTCTGTTGCTACCAACACCAGGTATGTCGAATCAGCCGCTCGGCAGGCAGGTTGACAGCAACCTGGTGCCTTACATGACGTCAAGCAGAATTATCATCCAGTGTACAGATGCGGCAGGAGTCCGAACTCGCGCATCGAAATATGCGGTCTGTGATTTTCATCACGATTACTCAGGGGGGTGTCATGCCAATGATTTCGAGCAACAGAAGAATCCAAATCACACTAGGGCTCATTGCAGTCTTGATGGCTGGCTTGGCAAGCGCAGCGCCGACTGCGCCCCAGGGAATTGATATGCCATCGAAGGCGCCGACGCTGAAGGCCCCTGTAGCCGTGACTACCATAGGTCAAGCTCCGAGCGCCATGATGGTCAGGTTGCTTTTGCAGAAAGCCAAGATCCAGGTTGTCCAGAAGGACTTGTTGACGCCTCAAGACATCGCTGAGGCTGCGAAAAACCCGAACGCTGCGTTCAAGACACTGATCATGACGATGGGAACGAGCCTCAAGGGAATGGGCGGAGCCGGCGTCAATGTAGATTCAGAGGTGACTAGGTGCAATGCTCTGGTTGCCGAAGCCAAGAAGCACGGAATAGTTGTTGTGGGCGTCCAGATTGAGGGTGCTGCAAGGCGGAGCGACGAATCCGACGAAAAGTCCATCCGGGCTGTTGCCCCCCAATCTGACGTGCTGATCATCAGACGCGAGGTCGACAACGACAACTACTTCACCAACATGGCCAAGAAGAATGGCGTTCCGATAATCAGGGCCAAGGAAGCCGCCGACTTCGGTTACGTGTTCGGAACGTTGTTTGGTTCTCCGGCTAAGTAAGCTTCCAGAGGTGGTGTGAGTCGTGTTCCTCCACGCAGCAATAGTTCTAGCGGTGATGGCAGCAGCATTCGCAGTAAGCATCGCTCTACACGCCGGCAGCGAAATAGCCATGTTTGCGGCGGCTCTGGCAGGCGCTTTGGCACACGGAGCCGGAGTGCCCGCACGCCACATCGTAGAGGGCGCGTTCACTTACTTCGACGTTATCCTCATCTTCATCACCGCCACATTCTTCATGAACCTGCTCAAAGAGGCGGGAGGCGCAGCCCACATAGTGCGGGGCATCATCTCCAAGTTCAGCAGAAACCGTTTCATGCTGCTTCTTCTGCTGACTTTGATCATGCTAGTTCCCGGGGCTCTGACTGGATCGGGCACGGTGACGGTATTAGTAGTCGGGGCGTTCGTCGGGTCTGTGTTGAGCTATATGGGGATATCAAAAGACCGCGCAGCGGCCATCGTGTTCCTATGCGCATCGATGAGCGCCGCTGCGCCGCCCATCAACCTGTGGGCTATGATGGCGGCCGCAGGCGCCAACATGCCATACGTAGGGTTCACCATTCCGCTTGCGGTCATCTCCATCGCCGGCGCTCTGTTCAGCATGTTCTACCTGGGCTGGCGTGGGCGCGATGTGGACGCGGCCAGGGCCCTTCGAGAGATCCCTGAGCCTCCACACGGCATGAACTGGACCAAGGTGCTTGTTCCTTTCCTGATCTTCTTCGGGGTAGTAGTGGCGGGTAGGGTATGGCCCCTTACAGCGCCTGTCGTAGGTCTGCCGCTGGCGTTTGCGCTTGCCGGCGCGGCTGTGGTTTTGCTGAGCCCAGTCAAACTCGACTTGTTTGGCATCCTCTCAAAGACCATAGACGACCTGCTTCCCCTTCTCAGCACGGTGACGATAGTAGGGATGCTTGTGCAGATCATGGCGCTATCGGGCGCCAGGGGCCTGATATCGTTGTCGGTAGTGACGCTTCCCATCGCCGTGCTGTTTGCGACCCTCTTCCTCGTGCTGCCGATCTCGGAAGGGATCTTCCAGTTTGCAGCCGCTCCGCTCCTAGGCGTTCCGCTGGTGTTCCTGTTCAACATGAAGGGCTATAACCCGGTCATCTCGCTTTCGGGTATGGCTGCAATGTGGCCTCTGGGCGACTGTCTGCCGCCCACCGCACCGGTGGGACGCGCCGCTGTGATGGCGACCGGATACGACGGCGACTACTGGACGTTCCTGCGCAGGTGCATAGTACCCGCAGTCTTCATCATGGCCATAGGCACTATGTATCTGGTGTACTCCCACAAGCTCGGGTTCTTGGCTCGCGGCTAAGCGCGGCTGAGCGCAGCCGGACGCGTCTGAGCCGGGAGCCGGGCTAGGGGTAGGACTGAGACAGGAACGGAAACGGAGCCCTGCGGAGGTAGGACGATACGGAGGTAGGATGAATGGAAGCAGTGCAGATGGTCATAGGCGTTCTCTACTACTTCATGACCGCAGTGATAGCTTTGGTAATAGGGGCGAGCTTCTTCCGCCAGCGCGATCTCAGAAAGATGATCCTGTATGCAGCGGTGTTGATCCCCTTTGTCCTGCGGGCGCTCCGGGTCAAGTGACGGTGGAAGGAGACGTGACGCGCCAAATGGGTACTAACAACGATGTACTCGGGAAGCGGATCATCATTTGCGTTCTGTGGCTTGCACTCGTGATACCAGGCGGATACCAGCTTGCGGACCACAGAAGCTACATGGAGCCAGTGGCGCTCGGCCCCGGCGTGACAGAAGTGAAGAAGCTGTCGGACTGGGCGCCATATATCGAGGGAACGGTCAACGACGCGAACGTGTACGTGCTCGATAGCGGAGTTCCGGGCGGCACTGCCGTCATCATCGGAGGAACCCACCCGGAGGAGCCGGCAGGTGTGCTTTCAGCAGTCACCATAGTTGAGAACTGCGTGCCGACTTCAGGCCGGCTGATTGTGCTGGCCCACGCCAACAGGAGCGCATCCACAGTCACCAGGCCTGGCGACGCGTATCCTCAGTTCTTCAGCATAGCCACTGACTTTGGGGTGCGCAAGTTCAGAATGGGCGACAGATGGACTAACCCACTGGACTCGTGGCCCGACCCTGAAGTCTACATTCATTATCCGAGCAAGCAACTCCTCGCCTACATGGATGTAAGGAATCTCAACAGAACATGGCCCGGTCGCGCCGACGGGCTGCTCACTGAGCGCACGTGCGCGGCCATCACCGATCTGATCCGCAGAGAGAATGCCGACGTATTCATCGACCTGCATGAGGCCGAACTGGAATATTCGGTCATCAGCACGATAGTCGCGCACCAAAACGCCGCCGATATCGCGGCCATGGTATCTATGGATCTCTCAGCGAGCCAGTTCAAGATGGGTATGGAGTACTCCCCCCAGACCCTTCATGGGCTTTCGCATAGGGAAGTCGGCGACTTAACGAACGCGTTGGCCTTTGAGATCGAAGTTCCTGAACCGTTCCTCGATAGGGTTAGGGGAGTAACAGACGTGGACCTCCTTCTTTCCGGGAAGGACGAATTCGTCATGAGGGCTGGCCAGCACGGACTGCTCTACGAAGAGATAGACGAGAATGGCTGGTCTGTCGATGAACGCGTAGGACGGACCAACAGCGTAATCGACGCCATCATCCAGATGTTTTCCGACTTCAATCCCGACCGGGCAATATCCTATGACGGACTGCCAGGGCGCGACGAGATCGTGGCCAATGGTGTCGGCCGATATCTGCTGGATCCGTCGTCCGCGAAAGAAGTGGTATATGACTGACAAGGTGTGACCGGGAGGCAGCGTTACCCACAAGAAATCGCAAAGGAGCATCAAGACATGAAGCAGAACCGCAGAACTGCATTTGTAGCCTGTGTTGTCGCTGCGCTCGTTCTACTCGGTTCAAGCAGCATTTTTGCCTGCACAGACGTAGTAGTAGGCAAAGACGCTTCAGTTGACGGATCCACGATGACTTCGCATACCGTCGACGAGGGCGGCGGCCCCGGTCCTCTATATGATTGCAGGGTCCGGGTGATACCTGGCAAGATCTTCCCCGCCGGAAGCACCGTTCCGATCTACCGTCAGCTATGCGAGGTAGGGCCGAACACTCCCCTGGAGAAGGTCGGAGAGATACCTCAGGTAGAGAAGACCTACACCTACTTCCATGCAGCGTATCCCTTCATGAACGAGCACGGCCTGACGATCGGCGAGACGACCATATCCCAGCGCCCTGAGCTGATGCCGAGCTCGCAGGCGATCCTCACAGTCGAGCAACTTGAGGCCATAGCGCTGCAGCGCTGCAAGACTGCTAGAGAGGCCATAGAGCTTATCGGATCGCTTGTCGAGAAATACGGGTTCCAGTCGTCCTGCAGCGACATGGGCGAGTGCATCACTATTGTGGACGGCAAGGAAGCCTGGGTGTTTGAGATGTTCGGAGTCGGCCCGTTCTGGCTCGCGGACAGCGGCGAGCCCGGCGCGATCTGGGCAGCCCGCCGCGTGCCCGATGACGAGGTGTGCGTGGTACCCAACGTCAGCCGCATCGGCGTGATCGATGAGACCAGCCCGAACTTCATCGTGTGCAAACACTGCAAGGACATCGCCATCGAGAACGGCTGGTACGATCCCAATTCCGGAAAACCTTTCAGCATCACCGAGGCGTACACCGCCCCCACCGGCTACTGGTCAGCGGAGTCCATATGGACACGTAACCGACTGTGGTACATCTATAGCCTGCTCTGCCCGTCTCAGCAGTGGGATCACGATGCTCCTCTGTCGTCCTATCCGTTCTCTGTGAAGGCAGAGAAGAAAGTGTCGGTCCAGGACATCATCGCCTTCCAGAGAAGTGCCTTTGAGGGCACGGATCGCTCGCTGTCCGACCTTCCGCAGTGGTTCGTTCCAGACGGGAACGGCGGCAAGGTGAAGAGCCCGCTTGCCACTCCGTTCATCAACTCCGACCTGGCGGCGCTGCTGGGAATCCAGAATGAGCGCCCAATAGCTAGGTACAAGAGCGCCCATGGGTGGGTGGCTCAGGTGCGCGATTTCGCGGCGGATCCAGTCCGCACATGCCTCTGGTACTACAGCGACAACCCGACCAACTCGCTCTACGTCCCGATGTATAATGGCGTGACTGAGCTACCGGCATCGTGGGGCACCTGCGATAAGGAGAAGTACTCAAGGGATTCCGCGTGGTGGGCATTTGCCACTGTGGACCTTCTGGCTAGCGTCAGATACCAGGAGGCATCCAAAGACATCGTTGCTGCGCGCGGGCCTGTCGAGGCCGATTTCTTTGCTACGCAGCCGGCAGTGGAAAAGATGGTCGCTGATCTTGCAGCCAAGGATCCCGCGGCTGCACGCAGTTTCATCACCAGCTACACTGCGACGTGCTTGAACCGTGCCGAAAACCTGTACTGGGACTTAGCAGACCTACTCTTCACGAAGTACAACAACAACAGGTTCTAGCGCTTCGCACGGCTGCCTCCCGTGCACTTGCGTTACGCAACAGGAAAGGGCTTCTCAGAAAAGTACAGCTAGTCTGGGCTTTGCGAAGGAAGCCCTTCCTCTATATCTCATACCGGGATCTCCGCTTCTTCGTGCCGCGTGGCGTTCACAGGCTCAGGCCATTCGGCAAAGCCTGTTTGCGCACGGTATTGCTCATCGTTGGCCTGTTAAGGCCGCTTTGGCGGTCAGCTACGATACCCGGTGCGACAATAGTCGGATAGAAGTGGTATGCTGTCCTATAGTGGGGCATCTGCTATCAGACGAGAGCGTCATGATTGGGAGTTGATCATATGCGAGTTACAGCCTTTTGCGGGAGTCCGAGGGTGAATGGGAACACGCGGGCGCTTGTGGACGCGGTCGTCCGGGGAGCCGGCAGCGGAGGAGCTGAATGCGATGTTGTGGACATCTGTCGCCTCAGCATAGCTCCGTGTCGGGCATGTTCATCGTGCAGACGCACCGGAGAGTGCATCCAGAAGGACGATATGCAGTCTCTGTACCCAAAGCTTCTTGAGAGCGATGTGCTCGTGTTCGGGACTCCTGTGTACTTCTGGGGCGCGTCGGCGCAGATGAAGGCCTTTATCGATAGGTGGTATGCTATCGCCGGGGGAGACGCGGCCGAGAGGCTTCGGGGCAAGAAAGCTGTGGTTGTCACCGCATATGCCGATACTGACCCCGACACGCCCGAGCATGTCGTGGGCATGTTCCGGCGCGCCTTGGACTACCTCGGCATTGAGCTGGTGGGGGTACTGGGCGTGTCGGCGTCCGACCCTGGCGACGCGGCATCGAACGCCCAGGCCATGCAGGAGGCCTTCAGCCTGGGGAAGGCATTGTGCAACTAGTCTGACAGAGCCGCCAGCGCGGCTAGCACCTCTTGAGCGTGGCCGTCGGGTTTCACTTTGGCAAAGACGGCGGCTGCGCGACCTTCCTCATCTACTATCACAGTGGACCGTATTGTCCCTTCGGATGTCTTGCCGTACATCGTTTTGGTGCCCCAGGCCCCGTATGCTTCGAGAGCGCTGTGCTCGGGGTCGCTCAGGAGATCGAAAGGCAATTGTAGCTTGCTGTGGAACTTGGCGTGTGATGACACTGAGTCCCTGCTGACTCCCACCACACGAGCGCCGACCGCAGCGATCGCATCATGCAGGTCACGGAAACCTTCGGCCTCACGGGTACAGCCGGAGGTGTTGTCTTTCGGATAGAAGTACACCACAAGTCTCTGCCCCGAAAAGTCTGTGAGACGAACTGTCTTCCCATCCTGGTTCGGGAGCGCGAAGTCCGGAGCCAACTGTCCAATCTCGAGCTTGCCCATGTGCGCATTGCCCCCTTTATATGCTAGCGGTGTTCTAACGGTAGTGTAGCAGAGCATGGGCCTGTTGGGCAATCGAGCCGTGTCGCCAGACTGCGAAAATACCCCCTTTTGGGGTCAATCCGCCTAAGAAAGCGTCCTCCCTGTAGCCGGGCGCCCCGGTCGCGGAGGGGCGTCGCGGACCTGTGCCCTGTGGGACAGGGTTTTCGCACGTCCTGTGTAAACTGACACAGGATGGCCCCAAAAGGTGTCCCGTAGGGTACAGGATCCGGTCGCGGACCTCACCGCCGGCCGCCAGGCCGAGGCGGGCAGTCTCAGCCCACGCGCTCTAGCTGGGCTGTTCGCAACTGCGGGCTTCGGCGGGCGCCCCGGTCGCGGAGGGGCGTCGCGGACCTGTGCCCTGTGGGACAGGATTTTCGCACGTCCTGTGTAAACTGACACAGGATGGCCCCAAAAGGTGTCCCATAGGGTACAGGATCCGGTCGCGGACCTCACCACCGGACGCGAGGCCGAGGGCATGAGATGGGCCGAGGGCATGAGATGGGCCGAGGGCGTGAGATGGGTCGAAGCGTGAGATAGGCAATGGCATTGACAATGCGAACGCTATGGGCTATCATGGCATTAAGATATTTGCATACTGAACGAAAGTTGAAACAGAGGCTGAAAGAGGGTCACTTTATGCGAAGGCCGAGGCGGTCGCTATCCAGCACTAGCCTGATAAGGTCGTTTAACGTGGTCTCGGTTCTGCAGACGCTGTATCGGGAAGGCGCTTGTTCGAAGGCAAGGATCGCAGAGATCACGCGGATGAGCCCGGCTACGGTTACTCGGATAGTCTCTGAGCTGGTTCGTCAAGGCGTGGTTGCAGAGCACGATATCGCCGAATCTACTGGTGGCCGCAAGCCCGTGATCTTCAGGCTCAGCTACGACAAGCTCTACATTGTCGGGATTCAGTTGATTCGCGACCGAGTAACGTTGGCTGTGTGTGATCTCAGAGGAAAGGTGCTCGACAAACGCACGTTCAACCCTTACTCGCTGCAACCGTCCGATGTGGTATCGGAAATTGCAGGAGAGTTCGAACTTCTCGTCACACTGAATGAAATAGACCGACAACATATCCTCGGAATCGGCCTTGCCATATCAGGCATCGTCAACTCGGAGTCGGGCGTTCTACTGCGGTCGGTCAATCTGGGGTGGCAAGATGTACGGATCCGCGAATTGCTGGAGCAGGCACTGGGTTTTCGGGTAGTGGTTGAGAATGACGCCAATGCTGCCGCCCTTGCCGAGTTTTGGTTTGGGTGCGCCGGCGATGTGTCGAGCTTCATGTACCTCAAGACCGACACCGGCGTTGGAGCCGGAATCGTGTGTGAACGGGCGCTGATGACCGGGGCGCGGGGAATGGCGGGCGAGATTGGCCATGTCCCCCTAGTGAAAGACGGGTGCGAGTGCGTATGCGGCCAACGTGGCTGCCTCGAGACGTATCTGTATGGTCAGCGCCTGCTGAGACGGTACGAGTCCCACACAGGAATGCATCTCGACGGTGTTCGCGATTTCTTCGCCTATGCCGCAGCCGGCGACCCGGTGGCTCTGTCAATGGTGGGCGAAGCAGCCGGGGTGATCGGTACCGCAGTAGCGATGGCTGCTACACTGCTTGACCTCGACCTTGTAGTAATAGGTGGTCTGTGGGGGGAACTGGGCGACTCGTTGATCCAGCCGGTGCAGGCGAAGGCCGTCGAGATACTCGACCGCAGTGGGCTCGACCGAGCTTTCGCAGTGCGAAGCTCAGCGCTGGGCGAGGACTCGGATGTTCTGGGCGCTGCGGGCACCGTGATCAACAGGTGGTTCACTCCGCCAATTTAGCGACGTGGCAGGTTCCGACATCGAGGTGTGTTCTAGCGCCAGGGTGACAACCTAGTAGGCCCACTTCTTTGCGATATGATAGAAAGATTTCGAGAGGTATCGACATGACTGCGTTATCGGAACTGGATGTCCTCATCGGCCAGGTTCTCATCACCGGATTTGAAGGGCCGGAGCTAGATGCCGACTTCGAGCACCACTATCTCAAGTGCCCTTCTGGCGGATTCATACTGTTTGGCAGGAATGCGGCGAGCGCGACCCAAGTGAAGGCGTTGACCGAAGGGCTCCGCGATGTAGCTCGAACGCACAATCCGGCCTGCCCAGCGCCGCTCATCGCCGTGGATCAGGAGGGCGGCAGCCTGTCGCCGCTTCGCGGTATTGTGTCGTCTCTGCCGGGCAACATGGGTTTGGCAGCGACGGGGGATCCCGAGGCCGCGAGATACGCCGGATACATGACGGGATGCGATCTTCGATCCCTCGGCATCAACGTGAACTTCGCGCCCGTTCTCGATCTCGCACGCGAACCGTTGAATCCTGCTGTGGGCACTCGGTCTTTCGGCGACGACCGTGATCGTGTCGCGACATTCGGCAGGGAGTACGCGCGCGGATTAGCAGAGGCGGAAGTCCTGTTCACGGTGAAGCATTTCCCTGGGCATGGTAGTTCGCCGGAAGACTCGCATGTCTCGATGCCTGAGTGCCCGATGTCGGTGGAGGATCTCGCGAGGCAGGACCTGTTCCCGTTTGTCCAGGCTGTCAAGTGGCCGGGCACAGCCGTCATGGTCACGCACGTCAAGTTCACTGCCATCGATGAAACGCGTCCGGCCTCGCTTTCTCGCGATGTGATAACCGGATTGCTTAGAGGGAAGATGGGTTTCGATGGGGTAGTACTCACCGACTGCCTCGAAATGGGCGGAATACGTCCTATCGGGTCAGTGCCTGAGGCCGCGGTAATGGCCATCGAAGCTGGCTGCGACATGGTCTTGGTGAGCCACACTCGCGCCCTGCAGGAGGCTGCATTCGCCGCGATCCGTGACGCAGTCCGCTGCGGCAGGCTCAGCGTTTCGAGACTCGAGCAGTCTGCCGAGCGAATTCGCCGGTGGAGACAGGGCATAGGGGCGACTGCTTCGGGCGGCTCGTCCCCTGAGTTCGGCACACGCTGGAACCAGGAGCTTCTCGGCGAACGAGTAGTCACCTATGTGCCTGGAGAGGCAGCGCCGGGATCCACACCTAAGCAGTCATGTGAACGGTCATGTAACCAGTCATCAGGGCAGTCGTCTGCGCCGACGCCGGTTTGTGGGCGCGGGCCCATGGTGCTCGTGACGCCGGAGATGAGCCGGATAACCCTCGCGGAAGATGCAACTGACGTATCTCTCCTCAAGCATGAACTCGAGCGGTACGGTATCCACTGTGCCATGGTCAGCTGCTCCATGGATCCGGATGCCGGCGAGATCCATCATGTAGTTGCGGAGATAACTGCAGCTAGCGGCGACCGAGGCTTGTGCAAGAGCAGGCTAGGTGAGCCTCGTGCAAGGGTAGCGCTGGTGGTGCGCAACGGCGGCACGGCTTCCGCGCAGGCTGCGCAGGCGGCGCTGGCGGCGGCGATTGAGGCGAAGGCCGATGAACTGGGCTGGGTCTTTGCTCTGGTGTGTGTGAGGGATCCGCGCGAGACCCGAGCCGTGCAGGAGGCTCTCGTACGACGGGCTCCCGCGTTCTTCACCTATAGTACCGAGTCGATAATACTGTCCGCACTCTCGCGGGTTCTGGCTGGCGAGGCTAGCCCCAGGGGGGTGATGCCTGTCAGGATGTGATGGCTCTAAAGCGATATGACGCTGCGTGGTCCAAAGATCATGTATAGGAGGTAATCACATGTCTTTCGGCAAGTCTGGTCTCAGAATTGCTGCGGCATTCACGCTCCTGGTCTCGCTTTTCCTCGTGGGGGCGTCCGCCGCGGCGAAGGACCCGATAGTTCTCAGGGTTCTCTACTACTTCGATGCCACGAGCCCGGGAGCGCAACGGGAGCTTACGGAAGTATGGGAGGCGTTCGACAAGGCTAACCCCGACATCAAGGTCGTGCGCGAAGACCTCTTCAACGAGCCGTTCCATCAGAAGACGGAGATCTATGCCGCCACTGGCCAGTTGCCCGACGTGATTTACATGTGGCCGGGCGGGCGCTCGACCACCCTGCATACCAAGAAGCTGGTCAAGGACCTTGCTCCGCTGCTTGGAGCAGCCAGATCCGAGTTTTCTGAGGCGGCTCTGGCGCCGCAGGCCGGCGGCTACCTGGCCGAGCTCCCGATTGGCATCACCTCGACTCACGTGCTCTACGTGAACGAGAAAATGCTCAAAGACCTGGGGCTGACAGTGCCCAAGACCTACGAGGAACTCAAGGCGATGGCGCCTAAGCTCAAAGCGGCCGGCAAAGACGTAATCCTCATGGGCGCTCAGGACGACTGGGTGATGCAGTCCTGCCTGTACAGTGCCATTGTCGGCAGGATGCTGGGAGACAAGTACGTCGACGATCTGATCGCCGGCAAGGCCAAGTTCACTGATGCGCCTTTCGTGAACACACTCAAGTTCTACAAGCAGCTCTACACCGATGGAGTGCTTAGCGTTAAGTCACTTCAGACTCCCTACAACGAGGTTAACGGCCTGTTCGCGTCGGGTAAGGCCCCATTCATGATTGACGGCGACTGGAAGGTGGGCAACTTCCTGACCGATGCTACGACCGGCGAGGCGCTCATATCGCCCGACAAGCAGAAGGACATCGGCATGACCGTGTTCCCGGCGATCCCCGGCGAGATCAACCATCAGACCACGTCGACAGTGGTGGGTGTCGGCTTCGGGATGAATGCCAACATACCGGCCGGCTCCGAGAAGGAGAGGGCCGCATGGAAGCTGATCATGTGGCTCAACTCCCCCGAAGTCCAGAAGGAGCGTCTGGAAACCGGCGGGGCATTCCCGTCTAGAAAGGGAGTAACCTCGGATAAGCTCGAACCGCTGGCCCAGACAAGAGCTGGGTTCTATGGCGCATACGGCGGAACGTACGTGCTAGATAACGTGCTCGAGGCCAGTGTGTATCTGCCCATCAACGTCGGTTTGCAGGAGATAGGCCTGGGCCTTGCCACTCCCGAACAGGTAGCTGCAAGGGTCCAGAAGGCGTACGACGCCTGGAAGGCTGCGCAGAAGTAGGCTTTCAGGAAGTAGCGAGACATGACATATCGCCCAGAGGGCCAGGGCGGGTGTGGCGAAGCGCGCCATGTCGGCGATCAGCGTCGCAGGGGCCTCGCCACATCCCTGGTCCTGGGTATGCGGAGCCCTGAAGAAGAGACTACGGAGGTGAGGTCTCGTGAAGCCCGACGCGGCAGTGGTTGGCCCTGGGAGAGGCGGCACGGCTGCAATCAGTCCGGGGAGCGTCAAGCGGACAAAGATAAGCGGGGCCAGACGCGAGGAACGCTGGGCCTATGTCCTTTTAGTTATGCCAGCCGTGCTTGTCTACTGGGCGGTCATGGCGTTTCCAGCATTCTTCTCGG
>DAOTAC010000020.1:0-14720 GCA_035382325.1 Bacillota bacterium
TCCCGCGTATGCTCCGCTTCTCGTCGCCCAGCTCGACGACGGCGTTATTGGTGCTTTCCGCTCCGGTGCCCGAAGTCGTGGGAACAGCGATCCATGGAAGCGCCCTGGCGGGGTTGACTCTGTGACAGCCAGTCTGAAACCCTTCCACGTCTTCTGCGTCATCGTGCTCTGCGAGCGCGGATACTGCCTTGCCGACATCGAGCGTAGTGCCTCCGCCCACGGCCAGAACGACATCGGCCCGCGCGCGCCGGGCCGCATTCACGCCGGATCGTATGGCTGCATGGTCAGCGCGTCCAGGCGCCTGAAACGTCACCGCGCTTGTGAACATGCGCCCGAGCCTGGCAATGGCATCGGCCACCGGCGCAGCCTTCGAGCTTTCCGCTCCTACTACGGCCAGGCACGTCGGCGCCTTCAGATGACTTCCCCGACCCAGTACCGTCCTGACCTGGGCCTCTTCAATCCGTTGCAGCAGCCCGCGGCCGAACCAAATCGCGTGGGCTGTGCGCGGCAGCGCGATTCGATCGACGATCACCTCGTCGCGGTCTGACAATTCAACCAATAGTCCGGCGCTCCTCTCATGCGTGATCCGCAGAACACTGTCTCCTTGGGTTCGGCGAGCCATCCCAGTCATCCTCCTTCACGACTACATTGCCATATGACGTTCACAGTACGGACACACAGAACTGGTATCCTGTGGACAGGTTGTGATACACGTCGTGATGCACGGGGGTGACGAAGCATGAAACGCAGAGCCATTGCGGTGACGGCCATTGCTCTGTTGGCGGTGGCGGCCGTCGCCGGAGGCGTTGCCTGGAGGCGCCGGCAGAAGGCCGCTCAGAGTACAGCGGTTCCTTCATACAGACCCGTGCCGGTCTCAAGGGGAACGCTGTCGAGGAGCATATCCGCCACAGGAAATCTGAGCGCAGCTGGCCAGATTGACGTCTATCCAGAAAAGTCGGGCGTTGTTGACGCAGTCCTGGTGGATGTGGGGCGAGAGGTGAAGACGGGAGACGTGCTTGTGCGCTTGGTCCAGGACCAGATCGATGTGCAGCAGGCTAGCTCAAGCGTCAGGCAACGCGAGGAAGAGCTGAGAAGCGCGCAAGACATGCTCGGCAGGATTCGCGACCTCCATGGACGCAGCGCCGCTACAGACAAGGAACTCAGGACTGCAGAGTCCAGCGTCGTGCAAGCGCAGGACAGCCTTCAGGCAGCAAAGCTCAAACTAGACGGCCTTGTTACACACTCCGGCGACTGCCTGATCCGTTCGCCGATAGATGGTGTGGTCACTGCCGTGAAAGCCGTCGTAGGAGGGAGTGTGTCGCCGTCGGCAGCCGTAGTTACCATGGTTGATCCGAGTAATGTGGTTCTCAAGGTTACAGTGGATGAGAATGACATCGGAGTCGTTCAGGTAGGCCAAGAAGCCAACATCACGCTGGACGCGGTGGACGGCCTGACTCTTGCAGGAACTGTGTCCGCCGTCGGCAAGGTCGGCGAGACCAAGAGCGGCATTGTTGTGTTCAATGTCGACATCGGCGTCGACAATCCCGACCCCAGCGCAATGCCGGGGATGAGCGCAGAGGCGCAGATCACTGTGGAACGTGTCGACAACGCGATCATAGTCCCCATCAGCGCTCTGCAAGGGCGTGCGGGCAGGTATGCGGTGCAGGTACGCAATGCCGATGGGAGTATCGAGCCCCGAAGCGTTGAGGTTGGGATGAAAACAAGCACTGCCGCGGAAGTCCTTTCCGGTCTGTCCACTGGCGACGTAGTTGTCGTGGCCGACGGCCGGGCAACTTCTTCCGGGAGCTATACGAGGCGGAACAGTCAGACTGGGATGCCGGGCTTTTCGATGCCGGGTATGGACGGCGGAGGTCCGGGCGGAACTCCGGGCGGCATGCCCAGAATGTAGAGGTATCGCCATGAGCTTCATCGAGCTGAAGGATGTACACAAGGAGTACTCCACAGGGAGAGGGTCTGTAAGAATCAGTGCCCTGAGCGGGGTGAGCCTTACGGTAGAAGAGGGCGAGTTCGTTTCCATAATGGGCCACTCCGGCTCGGGTAAGTCCACATTGATGAACATCCTGGGGTGCCTGGATAGGCCCACGTCGGGAGAGTACATTCTGGACGGGCACGTAGTCGGCAAGCTCAGTTCGGATCAGCTGGCTGACATTCGAAACCGCACTATCGGCTTTGTGTTTCAGTCGTTCAACCTGCTTCAGCGGCTGGACGCTGTCAGCAACGTGGAGATGCCGTTGATCTACTCCGGCGTACCGGCTCGGGAGAGACGGGAAGCCGCCATCAAGGCGCTTGAGATGGTGAGACTGGGCGACAGAATGCGTCACCGCCCGAGCGAACTGTCGGGAGGCCAGCAGCAGCGGGTTGCCATAGCCAGAGCTTTGGTGGGGAGGCCGAGGCTAGTGCTTGCAGACGAGCCTACAGGCAATCTGGACTCCGCTGCAAGCCGGGAGATCATGGAGATTCTTCGTCAGCTGAACAACGATGGTATCACAGTCATCGTAGTTACTCACGAGCCGGAGGTAGCTGCCTACACTCCGCGGGTGCTCAGGTTCAGAGATGGCGTGTGTATCGAAGATGGTGCAGCCGCGTTGGGGGGTGTGCGCGCATGAGACCTGCAGACAACGTCAGGCTGGCTATGGGAGGTTTGCTGGGCAGCCCCTTTCGTTCTTTCCTGACCACGCTTGGGGTGATAATCGGCGTATCGGCGGTGATCATCACAGTGTCAATCGGCACTGGCGCCAAGCGCCAGACCGAGTCGCAGATTCAGAGACTCGGGTCGAATCTCATCACCGTATCCAGCGGCTATCGCAGCGCTTCCTCGAAGATAACCAACCGCATCCTGCCTGCGATCGAGCAATGCGGCTCTGTGCGGCAGGTGACTCCGCAGATCAACAGGTCGGGGACGGCGTCTTACGGATCCAACAGCCTGAACACTTCTGCGATAGGCACATCCTCCAATTACCTGGCGGTGAGGAACCTCAAGATTGCGCGTGGGGTGTTTCTATCCGATGACGACATTGAGTCTTCCACCTGGAATTGCGTACTCGGGGCCGATCTCGCAACTGAGCTGTTCGAAGAGGAGGACCCCCTTGGAAAGAGAGTTCGGTTTGACCGGGTTAGGTTCACAGTAGTGGGCGTAGCTGCATCTCAGGGCGACACTGGTTTTTCCAGCGTGGATAATGTAATGTTCATACCCTACACCACCATGCAGAAGCGGCTCACCGGCAACAAGAACATCAGCACCATCAGTGTGCAGGCGGTGAGCGACAAGGAAATGGATACCGCCTACGACCAGGTGTATGCCACGCTCCTTTTGGAGACAGGCGATGAACGGGCCTTCAGGCTGAGCAGCCAGGCGGATGTACTTGACTTCGCGGCCAG
The DNA here is from genome assembly GCA_035382325.1 of Bacillota bacterium. GTDB lineage: Bacteria > Bacillota > DTU025 > DTU025 > DTU025 > UBA5389. The sequence goes on from DAOTAC010000020.1 coordinate 3,400, forward strand.
CATGACTGACACTATGACGCTGCTTCTCTCGGGCATAGCAGCTGTGTCACTCCTCGTGGGCGGGATAGGGATCATGAACATCATGCTGGTATCAGTGACTGAGCGCATCAGGGAGATAGGGATTCGCAAAGCCATAGGCGCCAAGGAGCGGCAGATACTAGCGCAGTTCATAATGGAAGCCGCAACCTTGAGCGTGTCTGGCGGGCTGCTGGGCATAGCCTTCGGCTTCCTCGGGTCCCGCATCGTCACACGAGTATTCAGCTGGCCTACGGCCGTCGACACCGGGTCGGTCGTGCTCGGATTCTCGCTCTCGCTTGCAGTAGGAGTGTTTTTCGGTGCATACCCGGCCTACAAGGCGGCGGGGCTCGATCCCATTGAGGGGCTTCGACACGAATGAGGGGGGATAGTCGGTGAGGACGTTCGCGATCATCGTGTGTTGTATCTGCGCAATTGGCGTGTGTGCTGCGCCTGCGGATGCCGAGGTATCGCCAGGCAACAGCCCAAGCGTGTGGAGTATTGACGAGTTCGCCGAAGCCGCGCTGAGTGAGTCGCGGAGCTACCTTGCGGCGCGCGAGTCTGTCGAAACGGCTGAGATCAGTGAGAGACTTGCCATTCCATTCTATGGATTTGGTGTTACGCTGTCGAGCGTCCGGACTGGCTCGATCGGCTCGGCCAACTCCCCCGGCCCGTCTTCAGAATCCAAGGACGGCGAGCGGGTGTCAGTCAGGGCTCCGATCACCGACAAGCTATCCCTGACTGCCAATTACGCAATCGACAAATCCTCATGTACGCTCAAACTGTCGTACACCCCGCTTTCCGGTATGACAGGTTCTGACGTTATCCGCCAGTTCCCCTCATGGCTTCTGGGATCTTCGGGACCGACCGATGCCGCAATATCCGCAGTGGAACTGGCCGCGCTCAAACTGGACGACGCGAGGTCCGCGGCCCTGCTCGATGCCAGGAAGGCCTACATCAGCGCGCTCAAGACGATCAAGGCTCGGGACATCGCGCGAGAGGAGCACAGACTCGCCGGGCTCGAGCTGGCAATAGCGGAGAAGCGCTTCGGGTTGGGGCTATCCAGTGAGCTGGAAGTCGAACAGGCCAAGATCAACCTGCTCGACGCCGAGCTTGCCCTGATGAAGGCGGAGACCGATGATCGGTGGATGAGAAAGCGGCTTTCGGCAATGACGGGCCAGGACATGTCAAGTGCAATCCTGGAGGGCTTGCCGGACTTCGATCTGACGGCGCCCGATCTTGAGGCACTGGTTTCGGCCGCCGTGGGGCGCGACGCTGACCTGGCGCAGGCGAAGGCAGAGCTCGCCACTGCCGTACGGACGCTTGAATCGGCCAAGAGCTTACTCCCGTCTGTTCAGGTGGACGCTGAGACGACTGTCGGCGACTGGTCGCCGCGGTTCACGGTCAGTGCCAACTGGAGCATCTCACTGTCGAGATCGGGAGAGATACAGAAGGCCGCCATCAGAGTGGAACAGCGGCAGCGGGCCCTGGATGAGGCGACTACCGCAGTCACGGAGGCCGTTGCCAAGAACCTTGACTACCTGACGATTGAGGTCGCCTCCATGGAGAAATGGCGCAGGCAGCTGGAGGAGTCAGAAGAGTCTCACAGGAAGGCGCTGGAATCCTACGAAGAAGGCGAAGTCCTTCTGGTTGATCTGGAACGCGCAAGGCTGAATTTGCAGAAGGCCCGCAACAACTACCTGGCCCATTGGGGAGCCGTATGGGAAATGTGGTACACCCTGGTCGATATGAGCATGCATGAGTGACAATCCGATAACTACATGGAGGCGATTGAGATGAAGTTTGGGAATAAGGCATTGATAGTTCTGCTGTTGCTTCCACTTCTCACGTTTCGGGGGTTCGGCAACACAGCATCTGCCGCAGCGGCAGCGAGCGCAACCACGCGGCTTGAAATCGGCCTGGCTCAGTGTGTGGCGGGCTACGTTGCTGGATCTGATGCGGTGCGGACCGCGGAGAAGAAAGCCGCAGACTCCGCAGAATCGTACGAAAGGGCGGTGGCTGAGAAGAAAGCCGCTCTGTCACTGTGGGAGCTGAAGATATGTGCCGAGGCAGCACAGCTTGCACTGGCCGAGGCAAGGAACAATGCGGCACTCCTGGGCGCCCAGGCCTACATAGGGCTTGCACAGGCGGTGCGAGACGCGAAGAGTAAGCATGCCTCGCTCGCCGTGGCCGAGGAGAAGCTGAGAGTGCTCCGGCTGAGGCACCAGGCGGGTCTGATCACCGGCGATACCGTTCTGCAGCAGGAGAATGCGTACTTATCCGCAAAGGACGCCGTCATCCGGGCGGATGATACCCTAAAGCAGGCCAAGAGCGATCTGTGTAGGGCCATGGCTGTTGATCTGACTGATGAGATAGTCCTCAAAACAGATGTTGCGTCACTTGCCGACGAGAGTGTGACGTATGATGCCGCCGGTTGCATGAAACTGGCGCGGGCAGCAAGTTCGTCGTACTTCTCGGCCGTGAAGTCGGAGGAACTGGCCAGGCAGAAGCACCAAGCGCTTCAGGATCCGATGATAGCCACCAAGGCTGAACGCGCCTCGGCAGAAGACGCTTTCCGCGATGCCGCCGACAAGTTGGCCAATGCGGAGAAGTCTTTGGACGATTCAGTTGCCAATGCCCTGGCTCAGCTGGACTCGCTGATCCGCAGTCTACGCATGCAGGTTCTATCCTCCGAGCTTTCCGATGCCAACCTGGGTGTTGCGAGGATTAAGTTCGGATACGGCGAAATGCTCCAGTACGAACTGGACAGTGAAGTTAACTCGGTTAGCCAGGCTCATGACAAGGTAACCAAGGCAAGGGAAGACCTGTATGTTCAGGTGCTCAAGATAGAGTCGATGATCGGGCGCGATGTAGTCGACATGCTGCGTCAGGCGGGTCTTAAGTAACCGCCTGAGGTAGGCGCCCGACAGGCCGCTCCTATGGAACGGGTGAATTGAGTTGGTGAAGATACTTCTGGCGGATGATGAACCCAGGATGAGGAGACTGGTGTCGGACTTCCTGAAGAGAGAAGGTTACGCGCTGGTGGAAGCCGAAGACGGACAGCAGGCGCTCGACCTCTTCTTCAGCGAGAAGGGAATTGGCCTGGTCATCCTGGATGTCATGATGCCGCGACTCGACGGTTGGGTCGTATGCAGAGAAATACGAAAGGCATCCAACGTGCCCGTGATCATGCTTACGGCCAGAAGTGAGGAGAGCGACCAGCTGTTTGGGCTGGACATCGGCGCCGATGAGTACATTACCAAACCATTCAGCCCCATGATATTGGTAGCCCGGGTCAAAGCCCTTCTCAGGAGAGCCGGCGGAGACACTCGACGCCCCAGGCTGTTCGGACGGCTTGAGATAGACAGTGCCAGGCGTCTGGCGAGTGTGGATGGAGAGAGAGTCTACCTGAGCCCGAAGGAGTATGAACTGCTTGTCTACTTCACGGACAATGAAGGGATGGCTCTTTCTAGGGAGCAGATCTTGAGCTCTGTTTGGGACTACGACTACTTCGGCGATACTCGGACAGTCGACACACATGTCAAGAGACTCCGCGCGAAACTGGGCGACGCGGCAGAGTACATCCAGACTGTCCGCAGCGTCGGATACAGATTCGAGGCGCTTCAATGATCAAGTCGGTGAGAGGGAAGCTCTTTGCAGGGATAGTCGGCCTGATAGCACTGTTCGTCCTCTTGTCATGGGCCCTCAACTGGGGTCTGCTCGATGGATACTACCGAAGTGCCAAGCGTGGCTCTCTGGTCAATGCGTATCTCAAGTTACGCAAGCTCTACCAGGGAGAGGCCGGAGCGCTTCTGCTGGAACTGGAGACCATGGAGCGGCGCGAAGGGTTCCATATCGTAGTGGTCGACCCATGGCAGTCAGTCAAGTACGACACCGTGCCCGACAGGCGCGGAGGGAGCGCGCCAACCCCCGATCGACTCCCGCGCCCCGGCAGCGATCGATGGCTGACCGAATTCATCGTGCGGACCGCACAGGATATGGACGGGGATTACGTTGTTCTCGAGGCGACTCCGGACGAGAGGCTGAGGACCGAGTTCATGAGCCTCGTCGGCCTCCTGGCAAATGGGGACTACCTCTTTCTGCGAACGCCGGTCACTGCTATTCAGGAGAGCGCTGCTACTGCCAATCGGTTCTTCTTCATCAGCGGATCGCTGATGATAATCGTAGGCATCGTATTCGCTTTCGTGTTTGCCGGGTGGTTCACGCGACCCATTCTGGAGATGAAGGGTATTGCCGAGAAAATGGCGCGACTCGACTTCAGCAGCAAATACAGAGGCAGCAGCCATGATGAGATAGGCGCGTTGGGAGCCAGCATCAACTTGATGTCCGACCAGCTCGAGCGCTCAATCGGCGAACTGGTGACGGCCAATGAGAAGCTTCTGGAAGACATCGAGAGAGAGCGCAGAATCGATGACATGCGAAAGGAGTTCATCGCCAACGTCTCCCACGAGCTAAAGACGCCTATCGCTATGATCCAGGGGTACGCCGAAGGACTCAAGCTCAATGTGATTGAAGATGAGGAGAACAGGAACTTCTATTGCGATGTGATAGCTGATGAAGCCGCCAGGATGAACAGGCTGGTCAGCCAGTTGCTCAGCCTTGCTAGGATCGAGTCCGGAAATGCGGCTCCCGACATGATCTGTTTCGATATCGTGGAGATGGCCCGCAGGGTGCTCCGGAAGAGCTGTCTGGTGCTGCAGGAGCGGGGGATTGACGCATCGACCGAGGGCGAAGAGCGCGCGCTGGTCAGTGCCGATTACGACATGATTGAGCAGGTAATGACCAACTATATTACGAACGCCATCAACCATGCGGCCGGCGACAACATGCTCAGAGTGCGAATCGACAGCATACCCGGCAAGGTAAGGGTATCGGTCCTGAACAGCGGAGAACCAATACCTTTGGAGAGTATCGACTCAATATGGACTAGCTTCTACAAAACAGACAAGGCGCGCACTCGAGAACACGGCGGGACCGGTCTCGGGCTGAGCATAGTCAAGGCCATTCAGGACGCTCACGGGAATGGATACGGAGCGTCCAACGTCGACGGCGGAGTAGAGTTCTGGTTCGACGTCAATGCGGCGGCCGAGACTGGTCTGCTCGAAACCGATGTGCCCGGGACTGATCTGCCCGAAACTGATCTTGACATGAGCCCATCGAGGTAGTAACATCTTTTGTGGACACCGCATCGCGTTGTTCGCGATGTGCCCGGGTGGCGGAACTGGCAGACGCGCACGTTTGAGGGGCGTGTGGTTTTACCGTACGAGTTCAAGTCTCGTCCCGGGCACCATTTTTTCGAAGTGTTATGGCCCGTGTGTGGCAGGCGGCAGCCCGTCGGCACATGGGTCTTTTTCGTCCACCGTCAGTTCATACCCGGTCAAATCCCCGGTCAAATCGCCACACTTCGGCCTATCGAATAAGCTAGTGTGTGAAACACCCGCGCCCGCGTCCCGGGGGAGAACGCGGGCCGCCCAAGGAGTGGTGATCACTGTGAAGATCGGGCTTGCGCTGGGCTCGGGGGGCCTCCGCGGCGCTGCGCACATCGGAGTGATCGATGAGCTCGAAAAGGCCGGGGTGCGCGCCGACATGGTGGCCGGCACCAGCTCGGGAAGTCTGATTGCGGCTATGTACGCAAGCGGCATGACGCCTTCTGAGATGGAAGACGCGGCCCTCGGCATCACGGCCAGAGACATCCTGGATCCCATCGGCTACACTGCCTTCTTTCTGGTCGCGCCCGCCTTTATGCTGCTGCTCGGCGCCAAATCGTACCTGCCCAAGGGCATACTTCGCGGTCGGCGGTTCGAACGTCTTCTGACCTCGTATTTCGGCGAGATGTCCATGAGCGACCTGAAGATGCCTTGCTCAGCTGTTTCGGTAGACATTCACACGGGCGAGAAGATAGTGTTCACCTCGGAGAGCCCAGCACGCGCCGCTATCTTCAAGGAGACCGTGTACTTCAATGCGCCGGTGGTGGATGCCGTGAGGGCATCCTGTTCAATACCGGGCGTGTTCGAGTGGAAAGCCTGGGGAGGGCGATACCTCGTGGACGGCGCCGTTCGCGAGCCCGTGCCCGCCAGGATCCTGAAGGAACAGGGCTGCGACTACGTAATCGCAGTTGACCTCGGCTACACGGGGCAGGCCGATGCCCAGGTGCGCGAGCTTCCGTCAATCATCACTCAGTCTCTGGATATCCTGGGCGAGGAAGTGTCCGACTACGTGCTATACTATTATGCCAACACTATCATAAGGCCGCGCCTGTACAACGTTGCCTTGAGCGACACTTCGCGCATTCCAGAATGCATAGAGGAGGGACGCAACGCGGCCAGGCAGGCCCTACCCGATCTGCGCCGCAGTATCCGCCGGAGGGTTATGAGGCGCCTCGCAGCGATATAGCGCATGCATTCATCGGATATTGCCGCTGGCACTTGAAGGAAGCCTTCGCGATGTCGGCGAATATACAAACGGATATACACTTGTCAGTCGGGAAAGGGGACAAGTCATGGATACCAAGCAAGCGCTGATGCATCTTGCCGATGCGCGCGGCGTGACCGGGTATGAATCCCCTGCCTGGGACGTTGTGAACGGTCTCTTCGCCGACTTAGTCGACGAAATCAGGCGGGATTCGCTCGGCAGTGCAATCATGCTGAAGAGGGGGGCCGCCAAAGAGCCGCCTGCCAGCATCATGTTTGCGGCGCATCTGGACGAGATCGGCATGATTGTGTCGAAGATCGAGGATGAGGGCTTTCTACGCATCTGGATGATGGGCGGAGTGGACCGTCGCATACTTCCGTCTATGGAGGTAACGGTGCACGGACGCCGAGACCTCCCCGGCGTCATAAGTGCGATACCGCCTCATCTTCAGGATCCGTCCAAGAAGGACAAGTCCTGGAAGTGGGATGAGCTCTTGGTCGACTGCGGGATGCCCGCCGACAGGCTGCGCGAGCTTGTGCGAGTGGGCGATGTGATCAGCTTCGACCGTCGGGCGATTGGGCTTGCCAACGACCGAATCGCCGGCAAGTCTATGGATGACCGCGCCGGCATCGCCGTCATGTACGAGGCAGCCCGCGAGCTGCAGAAGCTATCGCATGAGTGCGATGTGTATTTCGTGGCCACGGTACAAGAGGAAGTGGGCTACGGTGGCAGTATCACCAGCACTTTTGGTGTAATGCCCGACATCGGAATAGCCATCGATGTGGGCCATGCGGCCATGCCCGGCCTGCCCGAGCACAAGGTGCTAAAGATGGGCGGGGGTCCGGCCATCAGCTTCGGGCCTCATGTCCACCCGCATATCTTCCAGAAACTCAAAGAGACCGCTGAGGACCGCGGCATCAAGTATCAGCTGGAGCCGGGCACTAATCCGCGCGGCACGGACGCCTACGCGATGCAGATGACCCGTTCGGGGGTGGCCACAGGGTTGATCTCCGTGCCCTTGCGCTATATGCATACCTCAGTGGAAACGCTCGCCCTCGACGATGTGAAGAAGTCCGGGCAGCTCCTGGCATATTTCGCCAGCGCAGTCGACTCCCGGTTCAGGGGGGGATTGACATGCTTCTAGCCAAGCTTTCGGAGGCGGGCGGGATTTCCGGGCAGGAAGCCGAAGTGCGGGCGCTCATACGCTCCGAGATAACGCCTTACGTTGACGAAATCAAGGTAGACCCCATCGGCAACCTCATTGCGGTAAAGCGCGGACGCAAGGGAAACAGGCGCGTGATGCTCGCGGCCCATATGGACGAGGTCGGCCTGATGGTGGTGGGCATCGATTCTGACGGGCTGTTGCATGTAGAGGCTGCGGGCGGGGTCGACCCGAGAGTGCTCGTGTCCAAGCTCGTATATGTGGGCGCCGACCGCCGCCCCGGGGTGATTGGGTCCAAGCCCATTCATCTTCTCAAAGCCGAAGACATGGACCGCGCTACCGACATGGACTCGCTTTACGTTGACATCGGCGCCAAGAACAAGGATGACGCCGAGAAGCTGGTGAAGCTGGGCGACCAGATCATCTTCGCAACACGGTGCGAACCTCTGGGCGAGGGGTTCCTGAAAGGCAAGGCCATGGACGACAGGGTGGGCTGTTACGCCATCATCGAGGCGCTCAAGAAACAGCATGACTTCGACCTTATCGGGGCCTTTACGGTTCAGGAAGAGGTCGGCCTGCGAGGCGCCGGTGTGGCGGCGTATCAGGTGCATCCCGACCTGGCGCTAGTGCTTGAGGGCACCACGGCTCACGACGTTACTGAGACGCCTGAGCACGGATTCTCCACGGTTCCCGGGCGGGGGCCTGCCATAGTCTACCGCGATGCATCGTGGGTGGGCGATCGGCGAATCGTTGATCGCTTGATCGAAACGGCGGAAGCTGCTGGAGTCCCTTACCAGATCAAACGCACAGTTACCGGCGGCACCGACGCGGGCAGGATAGGGCCGACGGAGTCGGGAGTCCCCGTGGCGGTCATGTCGATGCCATGCCGGTACATACATTCCCCCGTGTCGGTGATATGCGCTGATGACCTCAACAACTACGTGAAGCTTGCCGGGCTGTTCCTTGACAGCCTTGACGAAAGGGGTCTTCCAGTATGAAAGATCTTGCGAAGAAGCTATCTGAAAGCTTTGGCCCGTCAGGGTCGGAGGAGCAGATAAGGAGCATCATCAGGTCGGAAGTGGAGCAGTACGCCGATGAGATACGCGTAGATGCTATGGGCAACCTGATATGCCGAGTGGCGCCGAAAAACCCAGTGCCTGGATCAGGTGCCGGCGCCCCGCCCAAGCGCATCATGGTGGATGCGCACATGGACGAGATCGGCATAGTTGTGTCGTTCATAGACGACAAGGGCTTCCTGCGTTTCTCGCCCGTGGGTGGGCTCAGCCCCCACGTGTTGCTGGGCCAGAAGGTAGTGTTCGCAGACGGCACGGTGGGCGTATTCGGCACTGAGAAACTCGACGACATCAAGGACCTCAAGTTCGACAAGATGTTCATCGATATCGGCGCGCGCGACCGGGCTGAAGCACAGGCCAAGGTGCGCGTGGGCGACGCTGCCGCGATGGTTTCGAGTTTCGCCGACATGGGCGTGCGTGTTAGCGGTAAGGCCATGGATGACAGGATCGCGTGCTTGGTACTGATCGAGGCCATGCGGCGGGCGCGACCCCAGGTGCATGAGGCCTACTATGTCTTTGCTGTGCAGGAGGAGCTCGGGCTGCGGGGGGCCCGCACGGCGGCCTACGGGATCAATCCTGACGTGGGCATAGCAGTTGATGTCACTTTGTGGGGCGATACCCCGGAGCACGCTCCGTTCAACGTTGCGCTGGGAGGCGGCGCCGCCATAAAGGCCAAGGACTCAAGCCTGATTGCACATCCGGCAGTCAAGAATCTCATGATAGACGTCGCCGAGAAGAACGGCATCCCTTACCAGCTTGAGGTGTTGGAGAGGGGCGGCACCGATGCCGGAGCGATCGCGCTCACCCGTGAGGGAGTGCCGTCCGGAACCATCTCGGTTCCGTGCAGGTACGTGCATACGCCCGCCGAGATGGTCGACATGGGCGATGTGGATGCCTGTGTCAGGCTGCTTGTGGCCATGGTCGAAGAGTTGGCATCGTCAACCGGCGGTGGTATACTCTAGACGAAAAGGCATCTCGAAATCCGGAAGCTACGGAGGAATGATGGTGAGCACCGATACCAGGAAAGAGACTAAACATGTCAAGACAATCATAGCCGCCGACCTCAAGGGAACCGCGGCCACCGGGGGCTGCCGGGAGTGCCAGACCTCCTGCCAGTCCGCGTGCAAGACCTCGTGCACCCTTGGGAACCAGGCGTGCAGGAAGTAGCTCGGCGCACCCTTTCCGAGCAAGGGCGCCCGTCTCCAACCGGGATACGCCGCAACTGGCACCGGTTCATGGCAGCGGGCGCCCGTCTCCTTTTGGACGTCCAGTCTGGCAGCTTGCATTCACTGGATGAGGCGGCGTGGGACGTTCTGGAGGCAATGGAACAGGGTAAGGCCGTAGGCCAGATAGATGGCGCTGACGATGTTATTGCGGATCTTGATGTCCTGATCGCGGAGGGTACGCTTTCGCATCCTGACGACGCGGATCCGATGCCCGCTGCACTCGGGCCCGGTGTTGTCAAGGCCATGTGTCTCAATGTGTCGCACGACTGCAACATGAGATGCGGCTATTGCTTTGCCGGCACGGGCGGCTTCGGCGGGGAGCGTTCACTCATGCCGGCGGAGGTTGGCTGCAGGGCGCTGGACCTGTTATTCGATATCAGCGGACACGTCCGCCATCTGGATGTCGATTTCTTCGGGGGCGAGCCGCTGCTTAACATGGATGCGGTGGCCGAGATAACCCGTCATGGGCGAGAGCTTGAGGCACTCACCGGCAAGACTCTCAAGCTTACCCTCACGACGAACTGCTACGAGCTTTCGCCGGAGACGGACAGGTTCCTGAACGACAATGACATCGCCGCGGTGCTCAGCGTCGACGGAAGATCCGGTATTCACGACGGAGTGAGACGGACCGCCGATGGCTGTCCGACTTTTGAGCGAATTGCCGACAATGCGCTGCGTTTCGTCAATACTCGCCCGACCGGCGAATACTACGTGCGCGGCACCTATACCCGGCGTAATCTGGATTTTGTGCAAGACGTCCTTTTCCTGGCCGACATGGGCTTCACCAGCATCTCGTTCGAGCCGGTCGTGGCTGCGCCGTCGTCGCCATACTCCATACGCGAGCAGGACCTGCCTCGTGTGTTCGACTCATACGACCGGCTGGTGACGGAGATGGCCGCGCGCCGCGCAGCCGGGCACGAGTTCAGGTTCTTCCATTTCGACCTGAATGTCGCGCATGGCCCATGCCTGGCCAAGCGCCTTCTGGGGTGCGGCGCCGGGCGCGAGTATGTAGCCGTCACTCCCGACGGCGCGCTCTACCCATGCCACCAGTTCGTGGGCAGGGAAGGGTTCATTATGGGCAATGTGTGGGACGGGATCACCAGGCCTGAGATAGGTGAGGCTTTCGCCGGCGCCCACATCTACGCCAAGAGCGCCTGCCGCGATTGCTGGGCCAGGTACATGTGCTCCGGTGGGTGCCATGCCAATGCCCACGAGATGAATGGCACTCTGATGACTCCGTACTCCATCGGTTGCCTCATTACCCGCAAGCGACTGGAGGCGGCGTTGGCGTACGCGGCCTTGCAGGGATCTTCGCAGGGCTCTTCACCTGTATGACGACAGCCCGACCGCCGGCGTCTTCCGCGAACCTGTGCCCTGTGGGCCAGGGTTTCCGAGGGGCCTGGGTAAACCGAC
>DAOTAC010000021.1:0-14645 GCA_035382325.1 Bacillota bacterium
CCCATGGGCCTGGCGGTCGCACCCGACATCGAAGCCTGAACACAGCCCTTGCACATCCTGCTCCAAATCCCCCGAACGGGCGATACCAACGGAAGCCTCAAGATGATACCATCGTCATGCCGACGAAGACTGCTAGAAGAGGATGAGATGAGTGTCCGTGATGCGCCACATTTGCTATGCCATTCCTTGTTACGCAACTGCCGACAAAAGGCTCAGTTCTACTGCTCTCCGGCTGCGCCTGGCCATGGAGAACCAACCGCCTCTGTCGGTGCCGGAGATGTCCAAGCTAGTCAACAGATGTGTCCGCACCGTACGCGACTACGCAGAACGGCTGATAGACGCAGGGTGGGCAGTGGAATTGGACTCCGATGAATCCGGAACGCGGCGCATTGCCGCTTCAATGCCCGGTCACGTGGAGGAGTTCATTGCCGAGAGAATCAGTGATGGAAAATGGCAAGTAGCTGATGCAGGCCAGTACCTCATGCTATGCGTCCTAGATGTCGGCATCAACTCTCTGAGCTATCTAGATAACGCCCGGCCCGCGTTCCTCCGCAACGTTCTGACACGGCGCAAGATGGAATACGACCGTTACTACTACGCCCACAAAGCAGCATTCGAGTTCAATGGTCCACAGCACTACAGAACGACGCAGCGATACCCGGACCCAGATCAGCTAGCAAAACAACAGGCCAGAGACAACATGAAGGCCGGTATCAGTGTTCGACAAGGTATAACCCTGGTAGAGGTAAGGGCCGAAGACCTCTCCTTCGACCATGTGATGCGCAGAGCCCCCGCTAATCTACCGCGAAGATACGTGAACCCGGAAGGCCCTCTGATCCAAACCGTAACCAGCCTGTGTGAGGAGTACGTATCGTATTGGATAGCGAAGAACGCTCAAGGCAGCGCCGGCGACAAGGATGAAGGGTAGCCCAAGGACATCCCGAGGCCCGAAGGAGAACAGTCGGAGCTTGGTCGGCCGGGCAGCGTGCCTTTTTATAGCATTCGGCAGACACTTACAGGTTTCTGCAAGGAGAAGCCCCGAGTACGGAGATTTTCCGCCGCGATGCGGCGGAAAATTTCCTTTCTGCCCCGTTTTCGCGGCCGGGAGCCAAGTCGACTGCGGCTATGTCTATATCTGTCAGGTTTTTTCTAGGGCTTCTTGACTAAGATTCCCTGTTTCCTGCTTTCCTCCCCTTTGGCACATGTCTAGCTAATCTGATGCTGGCAGTTACAGGTTCTCATATGGGTCTCTATGGGGATTCGTGATGGCGTGCGGAGATTTTTCGCACGTGCGCTGAAGAAAATCTCCGCAAGGTGCCCCGATGTGTACAAAAACCTGTAAATGACAGCGACATCTCATGGTTTGGGCTCACCGTCGCCGGGCGATCCCATTATTGCACCGTCGCGCCTACCCTACCACGAAACGCGACTTGCTGCCGCGGTCGGTCATGCTAATCTCGAGGCGGGCGTCTATCCGCTCTACAAGTTCAGGCACGTGGGAGATGACGCCTACCAGCCGGCCGCCTTCTCGTTGCAGCTCCACAAGGGTGTCAATGGCCAGGTCGAGCGATTCGGGATCGAGTGTGCCGAATCCCTCGTCAACGAAGATGGTATCGAGCCTAATGCCCCCGGCGTATGACTGAACCACGTCCGCCAGGCCCAGAGCAAGCGATAGCGACGCCATGAAACCTTCACCGCCTGACAGGGTGGTTACGCTGCGCTCTCGGCCAGTGTAGGCATCAAACACTTCCAGGCCGAGCCCCGCCGCGCTCCGAGATGTCAGCCGATCCATGGTACGCCTCAGAGCGTACCTGCCTCTGCTCATAACCTGCAAACGCTGGGTGGCGGCCTCTGTCACCTGATCAAGCATAGACGCAAGCACGAACCGCTCGAAGGTCATCCCCAGCCTGTTCCGATGTCCTCTCCCATTGGCTACATCCGACACTCGAGCGATCACCGTGTGTTCGGCTTCGACTTCCTGCATCTCGCGAGCAAGCTTGTCCAGATCATCCAGCTGTCTGCGCATCTGGTCTATCCGGTTGCCCAAGCCTATCCGATTCTCCATCGCCTTCTTGGCGGCCAGATCCAACTCACTGTGGCGAGCTTCGGCCGCCGCTAGATCCGGCTCCGCGATCCCGGTGGCTTCGCCCTCCGCCCTCGCCAGGCGCTCCCTGGCAGCATGCAGCTGCACACGGAACTGCTCTATTGCCTGTTCCAACCTACGAGCGGCGTCGTCGGCCATTTTCGAGGAGTGATACTCATCCACGCTGGCAAACCCTGCCTCGCCCACCTTGGCCTCAAACTCCAAGCTTCGAGCATCCACGTTCACAATCGCAGCTTCAAGCGCTTCGGCCGTCGCAGCCGCACGTGCCTGCGCCCCCGCCAGGACGCGCCCGGCATCTTCATTTGCGCGCTCGGTTGCCTCCAAAGCCTTCACCAACTCGTCCAGCTCGGTTCCGACTCTGACTTGTTCAGCTTCGAGCGCGGCGGGGGACCTGAGGTTCACCGGAACACCAAGTTCCTTCTCTTCCACTGTCGCCTTAGCCGCCGCTAGCTGACCTGCCACCTCACGACTGGCAGTCTCCGCTTCCGCTGCCTCAAGCTCGGCCGCTGTGAACTGCTGCTCAAGCCGCCCAATCATTTCATCCAGCTGCCGAGTGCGCTGACTCGCAGTTTCTGCAGCTTCGAGGCGCTTTTCCGCATCCCGCAGCTCGACACGGAGGTTGCGACTATCGCAGCCGTCTGAGGTCAGCTCAGCAAGCTGACCTCGCACCGACGCCTCCTGCTGCAATGCCTCAGAAGCAGCCTTACTCAGGCGCGACCACTCGCTCTCCGCTATCGTCACCGCCATATCCGCGCTTCGCAAGTCCTTCTGAGAAGGCGCCTTCCCACCGTCTTCCGCAGACGCTGCGTGAGCCGGCGACGGGTGCGATGTGGATCCACATACCGGGCACGGCGCGCCCGGCTCAAGCGCCGCCGCAAGAGCCGCAGCCTGGCCAGCAAGCCAAGCCTCCCTAAGGAGAGCCACCCGCCTCCGCGCCTGCTCAAGCTGTTCGGCAGCTTGGTCAACTGATTGCTGCGCCCGCTGCGCCACGATCGCCTTCTCCGCGACATCGGCTTCCAGCTGCGCGCGGCGCTCAGCCCGTTTCAGTGCTGTGCTTATCTCATTGACGCGTGACTCCCAGAGTGGCAGCTCCGCCCCACCAGCCTGAGCTTCGTTCCATTCGACGCGGGCTTTGGCCAGCTCGCTCCATATCTCGCTTTTCCGCGCGGCTGCGGCTGACGCCGAGCCTCGCGCCTTCGCGTCTGCCGTGCTCGCTTCTATCACTGCCTCCCTGGCCTTATCGATCTCGGCTACTTTGGGCACAAAGCCCTCCAATGTCACAAGCATGGCCCCAAGCTGCTTCCGCTGTTCGGCACGTTCCGGTGAGTTCTCGCGAGCCAACCTCTCCGACGCAGCGCGAACCGCTAACTCGGCCCGAGCCAGCTCCTCCCGGGTCTGCCCAGCCGCCTCGCGCCTGGCTCTCTCCTCCCTACGGGCCTCATCGAGCAGTGCTTCAGCCCCCGCGCAACCCGCCGCGAGCCTTGCCTTCCTGCACCTTCGCTCCATCGCGTCATGCTCCGCCACCTGCAACTCCAAACCGGCAACAGCCTGCGCTGCAGCGCGTGCCTCGTTAAGCTTTTCGGCATCTTGCCTCATTTTGGACAGAGCCTGTGCTGCCGCGTCCGCCGCCTCGCTCGCTGCCTTCTCGACCTTCCGCGCTTGGCCGAGCATGGCGCGCTCAGCCTCGAATGCCATCTGGAGCTGCTCCTGTGACTCGGCGTCCGCCGCGCTAAGGAGAGTCTCCCGTCGATCCTTGAGGCTCTTCAATGCATCGGCCAACTCGGCCGCTTTGTCTTTTAGTGCCAGTTCTATATATCGGTAGACTTCAGTGCCAAATAGGATCTCCAGTATCTGCTGGCGCTTAGCAGAATCGGCCGTAAGAGCCTCCCGAAACTGCCCTTGCGGAAGCAGGACCACCTGGCGGAACTGGTCGGCCTCAAAACCAAGCAGCTCTTCTATGTTGTTGGTAACCCGCATGAGCCCTGTCTCCATCACCGAACCGTCCACTGAGTCGTCGCTTATGCCTGTCCGTTGCCATAGCGTAGCGTCTCCTTTGAGGGGAGTGCGTCTACCCGGCGCTTCTTGCTCGGGCCTGCGCCACACACGATATGACTCGCGGCCCACGGAGAAGTCCAATACCACCTGTGTCGGAAGGTCGTCAGGCGAATGATGCGATCTCATCTCCCGGACGTCGCGCTCAGCACCGCTGGACTTTCCATATAGAGCGTAGCAAATCCCGTCGAGCACCGTGGTCTTGCCCGAGCCCGTGGGCCCGTGAATCAAGAAGAACCGACGGTTGCCCAGACTGCGGAAGTCCACGACTTCTTGCCCTGGGTATGGCCCGAAGGCCTGCATCGCAAGACGTATGGGTCTCATGACGCCGCGGCCTCCCTTCCTGCCTTGAACTGCTCCAACAGCGCGACCACAGCCGCCGTCTCGTCCGCGCCTATGAGATCGCCCGTAACCTGTTCCCAGAACTCGCAGAACAACTCGAGCTCTGTACGACTGCGGTGATCAACACCCGCCCCAGCAAGAACGCCCGGACTGCCTCCCCCGGCCATTCCGGCGCTCCACTCCACTTGCATGACATTGGGGTAGACCTGTCGCAGCCTGTTCATGCAATCCCATACAGGATCCGGATCAGATAGGCACGCCAATATGTAGTCTTCGCGATTCACTCCAGACGCCGCGCCTTTCACCACCTCTTCGAACGTGCCTTCCACCCTCCGAACATCCCGCCTGGGCGTAAGGAGCACGGTCCTTACAACCGCCTCGCCCGCCCCATCGATATCGGCGACGGTCACCGATTTGGCATGGTCGGCCTCGTCGAATGAGTACTTCATGAGCGACCCTGAATACCGCACCCGGCTGCCGGCCAGAGTCTGCGGCCGATGTAGGTGCCCCATAGCCACGTAGCTGAAGGAAGCGAAATGCCCAATGTCGACTGCTCCTGTGCCTCCCAGCGTGAGTGGTCGCTCCGACTCTGACTGCTGACCCCCGGCGACGTAGGCGTGAGCCACGGCGACAACCCTGTCTTCGCGCTGCGCCGCGCGTTCGGCCCCGTGGAAAGCGGCATTTACCTGGGCGGCCATAGAAGCGTCATGGTCTTTTGCCTCCCCGGCTCCCAGCCTGTCACGGACGACTGCCGGCTCCGCGTATGGAAGGGGCACGAACCACACGGGGCCGGATTCGTCGGCCATCCCGATAGGGCTACAGAATTCGGGTAGCCCGACTATGTGCAGGCCCTTGCTCTGCATCAGAGATGAGCCAAAGCTCAGACGCTCCGGCGAATCGTGATTGCCGGCGATCACAATAGTCGGAATCCCAAGGCCCAACACGATTCTGGAGAGTGTGTCATCTAGCAGTTCAACAGCCTCCACCGGCGGCGTCGACCTGTCGTATACATCTCCCGCGATCAGCACAACATCGGGGCGTTCGTCACGGACAATGTCGATGAATTGATCAAGTATGTACGCCTGGTCTTCGGTGAGATGGGTCTTGTAGAATATCCGCCCCAGGTGCCAGTCGGACGTATGTATCAGCTTGATGCAGACCGCCTCCTTCTCCGCAAGCGCTGCCAGATTCCTGTCCGATTCCTTACATGAGGATTCTCCCCAAAAGTGGATCCTTCCTCTCGGTTATCTGGTCTTTCCAATACGGCTCTTCGGATGCCCTTCGGATGCAGTCGCGGGCATCGGACACATAGTGTATAATTCGGTTTGAACTGCGCCTGCGTGGCACCTGTAATCTCCGTGCATGGCAAGACAGGGGGATCGCATTTGAAACCCGGTAAACTGCAAAGACAGATCCAGCTCACTATGCTTGTGGCGGTCGCTCTTGCCCTGCACGTAGTTGAATCACTGCTCCCCCCACTGCCGGTTCCGGGCGCCAAGGTAGGACTGGCGAATGTCGCTACTTTGGTGTGCCTGCGCTACATGGGTTTCTGGCCAGCTGTCGGCGTGAGCGCGGTTCGCAGCATACTCGGAAGCGTTATCGCTGGCAAGTTCTGGGGCCTTGGGTTCTGGATGAGTTTTGTCGGCGCCACTGCAAGCGCCCTGGGCATGGGCTTGTCCCTCCGCCTGCTGCCCTCCGAGGCTTCCATGGTGTGGACAAGCGTGGTGGGCGGAGTAGTCCACGCCAGTTGCCAGCTGACCATTGCAGTCCTGGCAATGCGGCAGCCGGCACTGTTTTTTGGCGCTCCATTGCTGCTCGGGCTGTCGATAATCACGGCAGTCTTCATAGGACTGGTGTGCGATAATCTGGATGGCCCGGCCAGGCGCTTTCTTTATGCCGCCAAAAGAAGGTAGGAGTCACTGAGGGCTCTACTCAGGGCTTTCTGAGGGCTCTACTGAGTAGTCTGCTGAGGAGTCTACTAAGCTGATGACAAAGCGCAGAATCATGCCTGCAATCCTAATGTTGCTGCTTGGCGCCATTCTCATCTTCGCAGGAGTCCGGGGTCGCCAGCACGCGCCGAAGGGCTCGGTGTTGACCGTTACGTCCATCGGCGAGGCCCAGAACAGGGTAGTCGCGGAAGTAACGCTTTCACCCACCGCGAAACGAACGATCCAGGTCGAAGGACCGCTCGGCATCACAGTAGTCGAGGTCGAAGGGACGAGGGCACACGTGGTCTCGTCGCCGTGCCCCGACAAGATATGCATCCGCATGGGGTGGCTGCAGCGGGCAGGCGACTACAGCGCATGCCTGCCGAACAGAGTCCTCGTGGAAGTAGGAGACGAATAGCCTACCCCGAACAACCCGACGGAGGCCGATCCGGCCGAGCCGACCCGACCCGCATCTAGCGCGCGACGGCCCCCGCCGCTGCTTTCAACATCTCTCTCCGGCTATCCCACAAGGATAATGTCGCGGGCAAGCTCAGCCGCTGCCACCAATTCGCCTATGGGCTGGCTTTCGCGAGTCGAGTGAACATCGCGGCTTCCTATGCCCAGTACAACGCAGGCGATTCCGTGGGCATTGAACACGTTTCCGTCACTGCCTCCCATGGTGGACTGGAAAACGGCGTCGCGTCCTGCAGTTCTCAGGGCCCTGACCGCACGTTCAACAACGGGAGCGTCTTTCGGAATCGTGTATCCACAGTAATCGACTGTAGTTGCGATATCGGCCCGCGCGTTGCGGCGGGTCACTATACTGCGTATCTTGGCCGCGCACTCTTCGGCAAGACCTAGCGCCCGCTGATGGTCGAGGCTACGAACTTCGGCCTTGAAGTAAGCCTTTTCGGATATGATGTTGGTCGCAGTTCCGCCCGACATGATTCCCACATTGGCGGTGGTCTGTGCGTCGACGCGGCCGAAGGGGAATTCGACAATGGCTTCAGCTGCCACCTGTATCGCGCTTATGCCATCCTCCGGGTTGGCTGCCGCGTGGGCTGCCCGTCCAGTGATCTGCACCTCAAGCCCCATGTGTGTCGGGCTCGACAGGATCACTGTGCCGACAGGATCGGCGGCGTCGAATATGTAACCTGTCTTTGAGGCGAGTCGGGAGTAATCCAGCTGCTTTGCGCCGCGAAGGCCCCGCTCCTCGCTCACGGTAAACACCACTTCGACCGGCGGTAGGCACTTGCCCGAGGCTTTCGCCATGCGGAGGCCTGCCAGGATAGCCGTCACGCCCGCTATGTCGTCAGCTGCCAGAACAGTGTCGCCGCTGGAGTAGACCACTCCGTCGCGTATTACGGGATTCACGCCCTTACCCGGCGGCACTCGGTCAAGGTGCGCGCAGAGCATGATTGCGTCCCCGCAGGAACACCCGGAACCGTGAGCCGACAGCCGACCGATGACGTTGCCTGCGTTGTCCTGCTCGACCTCGAGCCCGATGCCTCGCAGTTTGCCTGCTACAGCCGCCGCCATCTGGGCCTCGCTTCCCGATTCCGCGTCGATCTTGACCAGCTCAACAAACTCATCAACAATACTATCCATACACGATCACCGTCTTTCCCATTGTCGCTTTCGCCTATGCCGTTTGCGCCTCATACATCGCCCGCGTTGTCACCCGTGTTGTTGCCTGTATTGTTGCCTGTATTGTCGCCCATGTCGTCCTGCAGCAACCCGCTATCGACTGCTAGCTTGCGGTCGGTGATCTCTCTATGCCGCACCTGGCTCCTGACACCTCTCTGTGCCAGTTGCCGCCCAAGCTCCTCGGCTACCGCTACCGACCGGTGCTGCCCTCCTGTGCATCCAATCCCAATCGTAAGGCGCCCTTTGCCTTCTTTGCTGTAATAAGGTATCAAGCTGAGAATGAGGTCACGGAAGGTCTCCATAAAAGACCGGGCGATGGGCGAATCCATGACGTAGGCAGCGCACGCGGGTTCTAGGCCGGTGGTTGGTCTCAGATCACGCACATAGAAAGGATTAGGCAGAAACCGCACATCGAATACGATATCGGCGTCAATCGGCGCCCCGTACTTGAACCCGAAGGAAAATACATCCACAACCATCATCTCGTGGACGGGAGTGCCCATCACTGCCGCATGCAGATGCGCTTGCAGCTCGACCGGTTTCAGGTCCGAGGTATCGAGCACTATGTGCGCTCGCTCCCTTATGGGCGCTAACACCCGGCGCTCCAGCGCTATACTGTCGTATATACTGCCCGCGCCCGATAGAGGATGCTGACGGCGCGTCTCGCTGAACCTCCGCACAAGCACCGAATCCCTACACTCAAGGAAGACCACTGTGTAATGGTACTCGCTGCGAGCCAGCCAATTCAGTGCATCCACTAGATGGCCGAAGTACTCCTTGCCGCGAACATCCATGGCCACCGCATACTTGCGATGTTCGGCTGCGTCGGCATGCAATTCGACCAGCTGGGGCAGGAGAGACGGTGGCAGATTGTCGATACAGAAAAAATCCAGGTCTTCCAGGGCCTTCATAGACTGGGTCTTGCCTGCGCCGGAAAGCCCGGTGATTATTACGAATGAGACATCACTGCCGGATATGTTGATCACCTTCCCCGCGCCCCCTGGCGGTGTTGAATTGCCTGTTTCGACGGGCGATCACATAATCCCTCCATGCAATAGCAGAATCCCCGGCCGTTCTATCTTTTGCGTAAGCCCCGGCCGGGGATTCATCTCATGTCCTGTTTGTGGAGCAGCCCTATACTACCCGTTTCCGGTGTGTGCGTCACTTGGCGAATACCCATTGGCTAAAGCACCTTTCCTAGTCATGTTTTGGCGCACCCCCTGTCTGTTTCACCTGACCCTCCGCGGCATCAGCCCCTCTGAACAGCCGGCCGACCAATCGCTGCGGCCCGCGCTATTCTGACCGTCTCGGCGGCCTGTAGGTACTCCCGGCGCTCCATATATGCCCCACGCTCATTGAAGCCGATCAGGCCGGCTGCCAAGTCAGGGTTATTGCCAGCCATGAACACTGCCTGCTCCACTGACATCCGCTGTACACTTCGGTTCATTTCAGTCCCTCCTTTCATCGGTCTTCTCTGGACGATGCCATTGCCGATCTGACTGCAGTGAGCACTGACTCAACACAATCCACCTTGAGCACGAACGCGGTCGCACCAGACGATAGAGCCGAGTTTCTGGCCTCCGGTCGCGTGCTGAGCGCCACAACACGGGTCTTTGGGCATACGCCCTTGAGCATTGCCAGGATGTCGGAGCCCGGGACGGGGCCTAGTTCCCAGTCGAGGAGCACCAAGTCGGCACAGGGCTCCCGTACTTGCGACATCAGCTGCGTTAGGTCTGCGGCTTCCATCACGACGCACCTTGCCTGCTCCTCTTCGAGCAACACCCGAAGCCCGTATCGGACCTCGCGCCGATCGTCTGCAACTATCACCCTTGTGCCGGACACGCCATCTGCGCCACCCTCTGCTGTCTGATCTGCTCGGCGCTTCGGTCGGTCGAGCGTGAGCATCGCGCCTTGCAATTCAGAGTCTACACGTGATGCGACGTGGGCGAATCAGCCGACTGTCGGAGAGGCCGGATAGACACTGGAATGGTTTTTCCCTGGCCATCTGGAGAGGAGGAGAGAAGGAAATGAGTCAGGCGCAGATCCCCGCCTCTCGACAGCGGAAACCCACGCCTGCGCGTAAACTCCTTGACACGTGGTGCCTGAGGCCTGCTATCTGATTAGGTTTTTCTGGAGCGCCAGCGCCACTGCCTCGGTTCTTGTTTGTACGCCCAGCTTGGATAGTATGCTGCTCACATGGAACTTGACCGTAGCCCGGCTGATGTACAACCTGTCCGCAATCTCCGGGTTAGTAAGGCCCTGCGCCAGGGCGGCCAGCACCTCGCGCTCGCGGTCGGTGAGGTCTCCGCCGATCTCGGGCTCCGGCGGCGCCTGGATGGAAGCCCTTATGAGAGCTTCTGTCGCTTCAGGAGCGAGCGTGGGCCGCCCTGCATGAGCAGCGCGGATCGCCGATGCCAGTTCGTCGGCGGACACGTTCTTCAGCAAGTACCCGATGGCGCCGGCCTGAAGCGCCCCCTGCACCAAGTCCTGCTCCTTGAAGCTCGTAAGCGCAATGACCTGTATGTTCGGGCAGACCTTGCGAATCGCCCTGGTGGCCGAAGCGCCATCTACATCGGGCATCACGAGGTCCATGAGCACCACATCAGGACGGATTACCGAGCACATCTCCACCGCTTCCCTGCCGTCGCTCGCCTCTCCGGCGAATTCCAGGTCTTCATAGACGCTTAGGAATGCCCTGAGCCCGCTTCTCACCATGGCATGATCGTCCACGATCATAACACGGATTACGGCAGCACCGCTCAACTGCCTTCCCCTCCTCGCAGGCCGCTCCAGGCGACCACGATCTCGGTCCCCTGGCCGACAGTGCTATTGATAGAGATGCGCGCCCCTATGGCCGCCGCCCGCTCTTGCATTATCCTGAGGCCCAAGTGCTCAGGCGAGACCACATCCTGGTCGAACCCCCGGCCGTTGTCGCGAATCCGAAGCTGGATCCGAATTGCCCCGGACTGGTCGGTTGAACATGTCAGACTCACCCAGGCTTCGCGAGCTCCGGAGTGTTTCACCACATTGCTCAGGGATTCCTGCGCGATCCTGTAAAGCCCCACCCGAACCTGCGGAGGAAGCGCGCATGTACCTGCGCAGGAGGCGCCACTCAGTTCCACATGAACCGGTATTCCTGCCCGGCCCATCATCGCCTCTGCAAGCTGCCGCAGGAGTTCCTCCAGCCCGACCTCCATAAGCGTAGCCGGCCTGAGTTCGAGAAGAAGCGACCTCATCTCGGCCAAAGCGCCTCGGGTTAGCCGCCTCAGCTCGTCCAGGCGCCTCAGGCCCTCCTCTTCATTCTGCTTCCACAGCCTCGGCAGGACTTCCGCGATGAGGCTGGCTGAGAAGAGAGTCTGGGTGACTGCGTCATGCAGATCCCTGGCAAGACGACTCCGTTCGGCAGCCGCCGCCGATTCCTCAGCCTTCGCCCTGAGCTCAGCATTTTCTACTGCCAGAGCGGCCTGGTCGCCGAAGGACATCGCCAGCTTCAGCTCTTCATGGGAAAACCCGCGCGACTCAGAGAAACATAGCGCGATCACGCCATATACCTGGTCCTTGCCCACCAGCGGAACCGCCATCAGACTCCTGAATCGCCCGAGTGCCCAATCGGGCAGCTCATCCCATTGCGATCTGTCAAGCCGCGCCTCAGGTTGCACGCGCCCGGCGGCATTACCTCGCCCAGCGCGGCCTCTGCCGACCGGTGCCCGATTCGCGGGCGGGCGGTCCGCCTTCTGTCTACCCGAGGTGCCGACTCCCGATACGACCACCGGTCGCCCGGCCATGACTGCCCAGCCCACGACGCCCTCTCCCACGGCAATCGGGCCGCAGCTCGCCTCGGCGAGCCCCCGGGCTGCGGCGACGTCCAGCATGTCGCCGTCTGCGTGGAGCCGGTAGAGCGCGCCGGCTTCAGCGCCCAGGAACTCTTCGGCCTGCTCCAGTATGAGATCGAGTATGTCTTCCAAAGACCTAGCGGAGTTGAGAGATCCCAGGATCTCGCGCAGACCCTCCGCCACTCGGCGCCGCCGCTCGATCTCACGCGTACGTTCTTCGATACGGCGCTCCAGCTGCTCGTATGCTGCTTCGACTTCCTCTCTGGCGTGCCTCTGCTCTATTGCAACACGCACCAGCCGGGCAGCTGTCTCAATTGCCTTCAACTCCACCGCGAGCGGAGCGCGCGGCGTTCTGTAGTACATCGCGAATGTCCCCATCACAGCCCCGTCGTCGTCCACAACAGGCTGTGACCAGCATGCGCGAAGGCCATACTTGGCTGCCAAATCCCTCAGGCCAGCCCAGCGTCTGTCGGTCATGATGTCTTCTACTATAACGCGCTCCCCTGTAAAAGCGGCAGTACCGCACGAGCCAACAGCCGGCCCGATCACCAGCCCGTCCAGGGAGTCCACATACTCCCTCGGCAGTGTGGCGCTGGCCCCGATGCGCAACCGCCTCCCGTCTGCATCAAGCAGAAGTATCAGCCCCGACATCCCCGGCGTTTGCTCCTCGAGAATGCGTATGAGAGAAGTGAGTGTCTCCTCAAATGCGCCTCCTCTCGCGAGAAGCTCAAGGAATCTGTTCTGCCCGGACTGGATCGCCAGGGCCCGCTTGGCTTCTGTTACATCTCGGACAACCACTATTGTGCCGCCCGAAGGAAGCGGAGCGAATCGCGCCTCAAAGACTTGAGCGCTTACCCCGCGCCCTACCACGAACTCCAGGCTGGTAGCTGTTTCGATCTTCGAGTCTCCCCCGCCGGCTCGCCCGGCTTCGTCACCTGCTTGGGCGCCTCTGGCTACTTCGTCCAGTGCGGCCCGGATTCGCCGACGTTCCGACTCCGGCGCAATCTCGGCAAAAGGCCTTCCAATGAGCTTGTCAGGGCCCCCGAAGATTTCCGGCAGGCTGGACCCGTGGCATCCGGCCACAATCCCGTCGTAGCTCAACACGAAACACATGTCCGGCAGGGATGCAAGAATCGCCGCCTCCACAGTGCGATCGGCACGCACCGCAAGCTCAACCACGCCCACTATCTGCTCATTCAGGGTTAGCGGAAGGGCATACAGGTCCCAGCTCGTAGCAGTTGCACCCGCAGGCCCGCCGCCCGCCTCGCCCCGCAGGGCGACTCGGGAGTAATCAGACCGGCCATCGAGAGCATCCCGATAGCGTCCGACCCAATCGCGGCCTTCATCGCCGGCTATTTCGGGCAGGCTGGCCCCGCGGACTATGCGCTCCAGGGGTATCTTGGCCACTCGGGATATGATCTTGGCCCAGTCATCGCCGAAGTCAACTAGAGCCAAGTCGCGGTCGAACCTGGCCATGGACGTTACCATGCGCACGTCTTGAGAGTCGTCAGGCATGTCACCACCTCACAGCAGACGAGTCGCGCCCGTTGGGTGTGCGGGGCTCACCTACTCCTGCTCAAACCGTCCGGTGAAGAAGCGAAGCACCGGCGGCTCATACACCCACTTAAGCCCGCGCACCTGATCGCGTCGGGCATAGACCTCGGCAATGGAATCGGCTACATAGTCAAAGTGGGCGTTGGTATACACCCGGCGCGGTATGGTCAATCGAACAAGCTCAAGCTTGGGCTGGTAGTCCTTGCCTTCCTTGTCGCGTCCTGCCGAGATAATGCCTCTCTCCATAGAGCGCACTCCCGACTCTTCATAGATAGCGGCCGCTAAGGCCTGCGCCGGGAACTTGGGCTGCGGAATGTGCGGCAAGAACGCCCTGGCATCTAGGAAGACGGCGTGGCCTCCGACCGGGCGCACGATGGGTACTCCGGCCTCGATCAGCTTGGCGCCCAGATAGCCCACTTGCTCCACACGGTGCTCGATGTAGGCGTAGTCCATGGCCTCGCGCAGCCCGCGTGCGAAGGCTTCCATGTCGCGCCCGGTCATCCCGCCATAGCTGGGCATGCCCTCGTACACTACTACTCTCGACGTAGCCTGCCGGTACACTTCTTCCTCGTTAGTGGCCAGGAAGCCGCCCATGTTGACAATTCCGTCCTTCTTGCCGCTCATGGTGCAACCGTCCGAATAGGAGAACATCTCATGTACAATCGAAGCGATAGTCCGATTCTCGTAGCCCGGTTCGCGCTTCTTGATGAAGTACGCATTCTCCACACACCGAGTGGCATCGAAAATGACGCGGATTCCATACTTCTTGGACATCTCGTACACGGCTTTGAGGTTGGCCATGCTCACCGGCTGGCCCCCGGCCATGTTGACGGTGACGGCAACCGATATGTACGGGATCTTGTCGGCGCCAACCTTCTTGATCAGCGCCTCGTACTTGGCGAGGTCGACATCGCCCTTGAAAGGCACGCTGTCTAGCTGCGGATCGTGTGCCTCGTCAATGATGACGTCAACGAACGTGCCGCCGTTCATCTCCTGGTGAGCCCGGGTAGTAGTAAAGTACATGTTGCCCGGCACATACGTCCCAGGCCTTACGAGGATCTGCGAAATGAGGTTCTCTGCTCCTCTTCCCTGGTGAGTGGGGCAGACATACTTGAACCCGAACAGCTCACGTACAGTCTCCTCCAGGTGAAGCCAGTTTTCGCTCCCTGCGTAGGCCTCGTCACC
>DAOTAC010000022.1:0-14450 GCA_035382325.1 Bacillota bacterium
CGATCGCTCTTGTGCCGGCCATCATACTGGCGGGGTTGGGGGTACGTGCTCCCAGCGAGCAGATCATGGGCAACGTGATTCTCTTCTACATGGCGTCCTCCTACGTGCCTACTCCTGGCGCCAGCGGTTTCGCCGAGCTGGGATTCGCGGAGCTGTTCAGCCTGATCGTCCCGCATGGCTTGCTCGGCCTCACGGTTGCGCTGTGGCGCCTCGCAACCTACTACTTCACGTTGGTGGTCGGGGGCGCGCTGGTAATTGGGCAGATGCTGTACAGCCGCACGGCAGGTCCTGTTGAGGACAAGACAAGAACGTAGAATCGCACGGCCTCACCTTACAGCCTCACCTCACAGCCTCACCGATATCGCATTAGTCGAGCTCCCACTATTCCCGCGACGAACGCCTTCACTGCGTCGCCTGGAAGATACGGGAGCGCGCCTGCTACCAGCGCTTGCAGCCACCCGAGCCTGGCTGTCAAGGCCAGCTGAACAACGCCCAAAGCGTAGACTACAACAACTCCGCCGACGACCGATGCAGCGATGCAGCTGAGCGTCGTGGGGATCCGGGCGTGTGGAGTGCCGGACTCTATCATGACGGACGTGATGTACGAACCTGCCACAAGCCCCCAGAGGTAACCGCCGGTGGGGCCGAAGAGCACGCCAATGCCTGCGCGGCCTCCGGCATATACTGGCAGGCCCATGGCCCCGGCCAGCAGGTACGCCAGCTGACTGCCCATGGCTGCCCTGGGCGGCAGAAGCAGGCCGGCAATCATCGCGCCGAACGACTGCCCTGTGACCGGCACCGGGCTGAAGGGGACTGGAAAGGCCACGTAGGCTAAAGCCGCAGTGGCTGCAGCAAACATGGCGGCCTTGATCAGGAGGCCGATCCTGGGTTGTTCGGGTCGCTTCGCAGCTGACGACATCTCACCAACATCCTCCCAATACGGTCTAGTGACCGCCCCGTGGATTCGCCGCGTCCCGTACAATCTCGCCACAGTCTCCATGCGACCTCCGCACAGTCTCCATACAGTCTCCACAATCTCCCGACAATCTCTCTACAGTCCAATCATAACCGCCCGCGCGTCTTTCTCCAACTGGGTTACAGGACTTCTGCGGTTCATCTGGCAAGGGTGGACTGCATCCGCAACTGCCATGGGTATTGCCGGCTTGCCCCATCACCTGTGGGTTTTCCGTGCGGCTTCTGGCGAGGCCGTACTGAATACCGTATGGTTCTGCACACACAGGTTTCCCCTTATGCAACCGGCGGTGGGATTCGCGTATACCAGACGATTGGTGATTAGCGAACGCGCAGCTAGGACCGCCATAGGTACATAGCGCCTCGACGGTGGGCCGCCGGGTACCGCCATCGAGAGCTCTGCGATCCCCAAAGAATGCCCCCGATTTCGCCCGACCGTGCCGAACCGTGGGGTTTTCCATCAGGCTGGCGAAAAGACCGCATGGTTCTCCATACAGTCGCGCAAAGTCCTGCTCGGAAGCCATAGGGTACTGAAGAATGGGTAGGTCCGATTAGTCTGGTATATCAGCCGCAGAAGTCTTGGGGTTACGTGAGGGGGCCATCCTCGCCGAAAGGGCGTGTTAGCTGGCCCAACGACGATCGCAATGGGTCAAAACGGCTTGGGCTGGCATAGGGTCAGTTATTGGCATCAGTTTTGGAGATACCCTCAACTTTTGAGTACATCGATTTCGGAGGCCCCTCCAATCGCCTCCGAATCGCGAAAATTGGGGGGTATCCGACGGGTCCGGGCAGTGAAGCAGGCGGCGAGCCGACATAATATCCCATATCATAGCGCCATTTGGCAACGGCGTGTGAGTGATGGCATGTTATGCCAGCGATTCGCCACTAAATCGGCGCCGTATGGCCCCCAGGGCTCCTTTTGCGGGGCCGATTCGCCCCCCGGGGCACTCGGCCCAAATCGATGTACTCAAAAATTGCGTTTTTCGCCGAAAGTATTATCAAAATCCGACACTATCTCTGCTTGGATACCCCCGGGGGTATATGGTCGAGCCGTAGCGATCGGCGTTCTACGCTCGGGTCTACCCTCGGGTCTACGCTCGGGTCTACCCTCGGGTCTGTTCGCGGGCGCCCTCATGCTGCAACTGCTCTCGGTGAAATCATGGCACGGCCGCACGCAGAGAGCCAATCCGGACCAGATGGGTTCAGCGGAGCGCCAAATGCCGGATCGGCGCAGCGTCGAGGAGGGAGAGATCTGCAGCTCCAGGAGCGACCATCGCTGCACGCACCCAGATCACCGGGTGCCTCTTGACACGCCGACCCAACACTGATATTGCTGTAATGCCTATCGTTTCATTTGGGGCCGTGCGGAGGTGGGGGATTTGGCCTCGACCCAACATGATCAGGGTATACGCGCATATAACCAGGGACTCATGGATCTTCTGAGTACTGCCGCTCGTATCTGCATATCTGACCCTGCTCAGGCCGGGTTCATCGCCCGAATGGCGGGCTCGCAGCGCAGGGCGGCTAGGACGCGAGAACGCTGGGAAGAGCAGGGCGCTCATGTGCCGCCCTTCCTCATCATCAGCGTCACTTCAGAGTGCAATCTGCACTGCAAGGGCTGTTATGCCCGGGCTCAGCATCGAGATCCGGAGGTGGGACCGGGGCTGGGGTTGGAGCAGGGGTTGGGGCTCGAACCGGGGGTAGGCCCGGAACCGGGGTCGGGGCTCGAACCAGGGCCCGGATCTGCGCCTGGGATGCCCGGGACTTTAGGGGCGCCTGGGGTTCCCGGGGAATCGGATGAGCGGGGCAATGCGGGAGTAGGTACAGATGTCACAGGTGTCGCTTTTGCCGCAGCCGTCTCAACTGCCGCAGCGGTCGCAGCCGGCCCGGGAAGGCGCGATATGGATGACGCCACGCTTAGGGCTGTGTTGGACGACGCGAGACAGCTCGGCATATCGGTGGTGCTCTTGGCTGGTGGCGAACCGCTCACAAGGCCCGGACTGCTGGACATCGTGTCGGAATACCCTGACATACTCTTCCCCATCTTTACTAACGGGTTGCTGATAGACGACGATGTCGCGGTGCGGTTGCGCAGGCAAAGGAACACGATTCCCGTTCTCAGCCTCGAGGGCAACCAGGAGATAACTGATGACCGTCGGGGATCCGGGGTCTGGAGTCGTGTGCGCGGCGCGGCTCAGGCACTCCATCGTGCAAGGGTATTCTTCGGTTCATCATTCACGGTGCGAAGCGATACTCTGGATGCGCTCACTGACGAGCGGTTCATCGCGGAGATGATAGGGCTCGGCTGTCGTCTGTTCTTCTTCGTCGAGTACGTCCCTGTGCAGCCGGGCACAGAGGGCTGGGAGTTGACACAGGACCAAAGGCTTGAGCTGGCGCGTCGCGTGGAGGCTCTCAGGTCTTCCACGCCGGCACTCTACGTGTCATTCCCAGGCGACGAGGAGGCCACAGGCGGTTGCCTCGCCGCAGGCAGGGGATTCGTTCACATCAGCGCGCGGGGAGATGTGGAGCCATGCCCATTCGCTCCGTATTCGGATTCCAGCATCTGCGGAGTGCCCCTCCAGGACGCGCTGAAATCCCCGCTGCTTGAGGCCATCCGCGCAGACCACGACCGGTTTGGCGACACGTCCGGAGGGTGTGCGCTGTGGCGGCGACGCGAGCAGGTACAGGCGCTTCTGGAATCGCGCGCCAGGGAGCAAATCAGGGAGCAGCAGGGAGCAGCAGCGAGCAACAGGGAGCAACAGGGAGCGAATCAGGGAGCAAATCAGGCTTGACAATGCCCGCAGGCCCTGATATCTTGTCGATATAAGGCGCTCCTCGATAGCTCAGCGGTAGAGCAACCGGCTGTTAACCGGTGGGTCGCAGGTTCGAATCCTGCTCGGGGAGCCAGTATTATTGGTCGTGCGCGGGCCGCTGGAGGATATCCGGCGGCTCTTGTGATATTCCTACGTTGTTTGGGGGAGGGGGTCTTCGACTTGAGCTTGAGCGGATCAACCATACTCCTAATCGAGGACGATCCGAACGTTCGCCGATTGCTCCCAAGGTACTTTGAAAAAGAAGGCGCCGCAACGCTGGTCGCAGCAGGCGGGCTGGAGGGCGTGGATCTTGCAGATGACAGACGGCCCGACTTAGTGTTGCTGGATGTCAACCTCCCCGACATCGACGGCTGGTCGGTGCTGAAGCGCATCCGCCGTAGCCTAGGTTACTCGGTAGGCGTCATCATGCTGACTGGTCGGAGCGATGTTCCGGATAGGCTTCTAGGGCTGGAGCTGGGAGCTGACGACTATATGGTCAAGCCCTTCGAACCACAGGAAGTCGTGGCCAGGGCGCGCGCGGTGCTGAGGAGGCTGAAGACGCCTGCGCCTGGGGGTTCGGGCCTCAGGGCCGCGACCGGGTTCGAGTTGGACGAGGCAGGTAGAACGCTCTACGTGGACGGCGCCGCTGTGCCGCTTACTGCTAAGGAGTTTGACCTGATGGTGGCTCTCATGCAGAATCCTGGTCGAGTCGTAACCCGCGAAGTGCTGGCCGTTCGCGGCTGGCCGGACGGCGAGGATGTGGATTCGCATGCGATTGATGTGTACATGAACAGGATAAGGTCGAAGTTGGGGCCAGTCTATAGTGCTTCGGCCATACTGACTGTTCGGGGCGTTGGATATAAGTTCAACCCCGATGCGGACGGGGCGCCGAGGTGAGCGCATGATCAGGATCGGTACGGATACTTGGGAAAGCCTCCCGACTCTCAGACGACACTTCTTCGCGAGATTCGGCGTGGGCGCGGTGATCGCCCTCGCGATTGTCCTGGCAACCTCGCTTTTCCTCGCCGACGCACTGGCTGCTCGGTGGGCAGCCCGCGCGCTGCTGCAAGACTTGGAGGACGGACTGTATGATGCGGTCCGTGGCGGCATGGGCGGAGCCGCGGGCATGGGCGGATCCGTGGGCATGGGCGGAGCAGGGGGAACGGGTGGAGCCATCAGGACGGGCGGCGCCATGGGTATGGGTATGCGCCGCATGATGGCAGTGGGTGGAACCTTGATGTTGGCGCCCGAGACTCTCCAGGCATACGAACCTGTCTGGCCAGACGCGCGACGCATTCAGAGCAGCCAGGCGACGTATGGGTCAGGACGAGTGCCCTGGACCCGCGAGCCGGTTGTGTGGGCGGCCAGAAGGCAGGAGGATGGGGGCGAAGCGGTCCAGGTGGTCTGGACACGCCTATCGGCTGTTCGCGCTGCCGCCGCCGGGACGTACAGTCTGGTTGCAGCAGCTACAATAGCGTCGTTTGCTGTCGGCGCATGTGTGACCGATATCGGAGTGAAGAAAGTCGCTCAAGCAGTGCGTGCGGCTGCGAACACGAGCCGACAAATGGCGGAGGGCGACTTCACGGCCCGCATGAGCGTGGGCGACACCCGGGAACTCGCTGAGCTGTCGGCTGCTGCAAACCACCTGGCGGAATCGCTCGACCACACATTGACGCAGCTGAGGTCGCAGAACGAGGAACTGGCCAGGCTCGAACGTTCGCAGCGGGAATTCGTAGCTGACGCGTCACACGAGCTGCGCGCGCCGCTTACGGCCATGGCGATAACCCTCGACGCTGCTGCTGACGGACTGATGAGCGAGGAAGAGAGGGCAGAGGCCTGGCTTGTGTTGCGCTCCGAGGTCCGCAGGCTCTCGCGAACCGTGACTGAACTGCTGGATCTTTCGCGAATAGAGTCCGGTCGAGAGCCGCTCAACGTGAGCCCGACCGATGTAGGTAAGGTCATTGAGGGTGTTTACCAGTGGTATCAATCGCTGCCGGGAGCACTTCCGTCTTTCGAAGCCGAAGTACATTCGCCGGAAGGACAACCCCTGATTGCCCTGGCCGACGGCGATGCTCTTCATAGATGCGTGGTGAACTTCGTGGACAACGCAATCCGAGCCACTTCGCCCACAGGGCGCATCTCTATCTGGGCTCATCCGCTCGATGATGGCCGGATTGGGGTCGGAGTCACCGACACAGGCGAGGGCATGACCCCGGAAGAGGTCGGCCGTGCCTGGGAGCGATTCTCCCGCTCGGAGCGGGCCCGGGCCAAGGGCAGCCCCGGGTCCGGCCTGGGACTGGCCATCGTTCGCGCGCTGGTCATGGCGATGGGCGGCGAGGTGGGCCTCGAATCGGACGCGGGCAAGGGGACGACCGCCTGGATTCGTCTGAGATCTGAAAGGCCCCATGCGCAGCTTGAGCGGCATGATCAATATCAACAAGGTGTTTGATGCTTCATTGAGGTGATGTTGAGGTTGCGCCTTTACCATCTGAAGTGAGAACAGTTCATAGGACATTTAGATGGAGGCGAAACATCAACATGAACAAGACTTCCGCGAAGACCGCGCGAACAGGAGCCTTGCTTGCCATGGCCGTCGTTTCGGCACTCGTGGTCGGACTCGCACTGGGAGCGGGCGGCATGTTCACGGCATGGGCAGCTGAGGCGTCTGAGACTCAGGCAGAGGAGAAGGCGGGCCTCGTATACATGGTGGAAGAGGAGAAACTAGCGCGCGACGTGTATGCCAAGATGTTCGAGCTCTGGGGCCTAAGGATATTCCGGAACATTGCCGGCGCGGAACAGCGGCACATCGAGCATGTTCGCGAAGTGCTTAAGGCGCAGAGCCTGAGCGATCCCACGGCGTCGGCCAAGCCCGGCGAGTTCGCCGACGCGCGCCTGCAGAACCTGTATGATATCCTCGTCAAGAAGGGCTCAGAGTCGCAGGAGGCGGCGCTTACAGTGGGGGCGGCAATCGAGGACCTGGACATCTGCGACCTCGAGGCCCTGAAGGCCAAGACGAAAAGCGATGAGATTGCGTCTCTTTACAATGCTCTGATTGCCGGTTCCGAAAACCATATGAGGTCGTTCACCGGACAGCTTAAGGCGCGGGGAGTGGAGTACAAACCGGAGCACATCTCGCCTGAGAGATACTCATCGATTCTTGCGGGTTCCAACGGGCGCAACGCGTGCGGCCCAGATTGCGACTTCGCGGGCAACATGGGCAGGACGGGCAGAATGGGCAGGACGAGTGACATGGGCAACGGCTTCAGCCCAGGCCGGGCCGGAGGTCGCGGTCAGAGGCATGGCCAGAGGCAGGGTCAGAGGCAGGGCCAGAGGAACCGTCAAGCCCGCGCAGTGGGCGGCAATTGCCCGTATGCAGGCAACTAGAGTTGTTTTCTCTCAACTAGAGTCATGAGCCACGCACATATCAGCAACCACATGCCTGCGGCGATAAGCTCCGCTGCCGTCTCCGATGGCCATGCCAGCCCAAGGTAGACCCATGCGAATGCGCTGGAGGCCATCAGGATGGGCGCTGCCAAGACCGGGCCGAGCGAGGTTGCGATGGCGGCATGCCGCCTCAAGATGACTGACAGCATGCCATAGAAGCAGGTTGATACCAGCAGCCCTCCTGCCCCAGCGCTTCTTGTGAGTAGCTGGTGCAGGCCTGACGCCGACGCAGGGCCAGGGATGGTCTGGGTCAGCCTGGTGAGAATGGCCAGCCCGGCGGATCCTAGCACACATGATACCAGAGCCGCACTGTGAATGCGCCTGAAACCGCCAGGGCGCGACATGAACAGGAATACCGCAAGTCCTAGTCCGGCAAACACTGCTGGATACGAGCTCAAGAAGGACACGCCAGTGAGCGCTCCGGTAAGGACAGGATGACGGATTGACAGCATGGCCAGAGCGATCTGCGTGTCTAGGCGGCGGATGGCAGGCACGGCTCCGGAGGCGGCAAGCTCGGCGAGTTCTTCCACGAATATCAGCAGGAAGATGAAGCCTGCCAGGAGATATACGAGCCACTCTGCGAGGACGTCTCTTCGGCGCCGGCCGAACCGCGCTATGGGCTCCGGTAGCCTTACCCTGGCGAACCTGCGAGTGGCGGTGGCGACTACGCCTGTTTCGGTCGCGGGGCGCATTCGCCTCTGTGCTGCGCCGAGGGCAATCGCGAGGACGGCTGCCACTAACCCCACCAGAAGAGTGATTGTTTCGAACCTGGGCCCGACTATCTCCCTGAAAGCCTCGCCATACCTCACTGCCAGGACTGCTTCGAGGAAGAAACGGCCACCCCGCCCGATGATCGAAGCTGTGAAGAAGGGGGTGAGCCGCACGCGGAAGATCCCCGAGGCGATGGTGAACACCTTATATGGGATGGGGGTAAAGGCAGCTATGCCCACAGCCCAGCCGCCGTACTTGTCAAACAGCCTCTGAACGGTGCGCAGGCCTTGCTCGTCGGTGAACCTGAGCAACAGAGGGCGGCCGCCGCGAGCTCCCACGAGATACCCGAATGCCGCGCCGAGTATGGATGAGGCCGTAGTGATAGCCGCATACCAGACCGCTGCCCGAGGACGCGCTATGCACATAGGCAACAGCATCACGTCGGGCGGAACAGGGAAGAAACTTGATTCGGCGAACGCCACGACGAACAAACCAGCGGCGCCAAAACGTCCGAAGACATCCAGGGCCCATTCCATCAATGCACTCATAGCGTACCAGCCGTTCCTTCATAGGTCATTCCTCGGTCGGGGCTACTGTCCCTTCCATGTACTCCGCCAGTTCGCTGAGAATGCCTGTCTTCCGGTTTTCGTACCTGACCAGCTGGTGTGGGGGCGCGACCGCAATCCACGCGGACTGGTATGTTCCTGTGATCTCAACTTTCCAGGTATCGAAATGCCCTGCCGGGACCGAGATACTTTCTCTGCCTCGAACTCGGAGGATCACGCTGTCTTGCGCCCCGGCTCGCGTAACGACGCTCTTGAGAGTGCCCCGGAAACTGCTGTAGAGGGGGAGGGCTCGAATGATCATAATGAGTTGCTCATCATCATAGAACGGGCGCGCGGGCAGTTTCATCGCAGCTTCCTCATGTCCACGGGGCAAGTTGGCTTGAATCGTCACGTCTTCCGATCCGTACTCTGCCACGTAATCGACACGCCCCTGGCCCGACTCACGCTCAAGTTCGGTCCTTCGGGGAATGAGCGTGTATGGATCCGCAAAGACCAGGGCGCGTTCGCGAAAGCCCGCTGCCTCTCGATCCGTTATGAAGACTACCTGCGAACCTTGTGACTCCACGCTGAGCTCCCATGTGAGCAACAGGTTTCCGTCGGGATCGTACGCCTCGAGACGGCTGATCTCCCCTGGTTGCCACGGCGGGCTGAGCCGAATCACGCGCCTCGGGTCGCCCTCTGTATAGGCCATTACGGCTATGCCAATCGCCATCAGAGTCAGCAGGACGGCCAGCGGTGACTTGGGCCTCAGGACCCGCTGAAGCCATATCGGCCCGCCCAGGACAGCAGGCTCCTCCATCTCCTCCATGATGTCGGGGGTGTCTGGACGGTGATTCGGGCCGTAGGTATCGTCGCATGGTGCCCCTGGAGGTTTCCACTCGCCCTTATTCCTCTTGTAGCGCATCAAGCAATGCTCCTCTCTCCGGAGACGAAAGACGCGGCAGCGGCAGGTCGCATCACTCATTGGTTCGCCATGGCATGCATCGGAACCTTCACATGGGCAATTCACATTTTCAGTATGCCCGAGACGCATCCCGGCGGCACGGGTTGTGACAAAACGACGCCGGGGCCCTGTGATATGCTGGTCACACCAAAACGAGATGGGAGGCTGACCAGATGGCTCAGGATATCGCCATAGCGGATCTGTTGACGCAAGAAGGATTCGACACTCTGCCTGCCTTTCAGACGGCTCGTGAGGTGCTGATAAGAAAAGGACTGACAAATATACGGAAGACAAACATACACGTTTCCAAGCTGCCTCGTGTGCGAGAGGTGCTCGCGGGAGAGTTGTACCTCGTATGTAGCGACCCGCTGTGCCAGACCTTGGCCAGGCTCGAATGCGGCTCACGGCAAATCGTAACCGTTTCGTCCGCAGGCTGTCGGATCTGCGGAGGCAAGAACTCGCGAAGATGCCTGGATGCAGCAAATCGTCTGTTTCAGCAGCATGGGATATGCCGGGTGGTCATAGTTGGAGGAACCGGCGCAGATCATTCTGAGATAGCGAGGCAGGCGCGAGGCAAGAGCGTGGAGTTCAGGTTCGTCGACGGGACCAGGGCGGGCAGGGCGACTCAGCTAGCAGAGGCGTATGTCAGGTGGGCAGATCTGGTGATCATCTGGACCAACACGCCGCTGAAGCATTCAGTCAGCAATACATACACCGGCAATCGAAGCAGGGCCGGAAGAGTCGTATACGCTAACCGCACAGGAGTGGCGGCGATGATAAGCCAAGTTGCCAGGCAGATAGCCTGACAACTTGGTTAATCAGCCAATGGCGCGCCGGGGCCCCCGCTTGGCCGGGAGAGCCCCGGTATTCTTGTGGTTATGTTCCCTTCCTGCCGCCGTGTTTGCCTGCGTGTGTGCCGCCGTGCCCTCCGCGGGGTTTCATCGTTCCGCAGCAGGTTTCCGTGGATGTGCTGGCAGCGGAGGCTGAGTGCGTTCCGGTGGTCTGGCCGGGCCGGATCACCGTTCCAGGCTCGTCGGCGATCTCCATCCGCGTGGAACCTGTGGCGCTGCGACCGGGGCTGAACCCCATGTTATCGCGCACCCAGATCGAATCAGCCCGACATATCTGTCCTTCACCCCAGTACTGGCATGTGTCGACCGAGCATCTCACTTGGGTCATACCGTCACCTCCCGGTTTCATCGGTCGATGGTAGTCTGCTCAAATGGAGGACTTTTCTACCGTACTCACCATGGGGGTGGCCTGCGGCGGGGCGACTTCCTTCGATTCCCATACAGGTGAGGCGCATATACATCGCCGGCCAGCCGACTGCAACCACCTGGGCCGTGCGAAGGATAGCGCCTGGCGCATGCAGAATCATCAGAGTATTGCGCGCGTGTGCGGTACCGGTGGGTTATCCGGCAGCAACAGGACTGGCAAACAGGACTGGCAAACGGAACTGGACAACAGGACTATGCAATGGGGGAATATGATGTGGAACGGTATGCGACCATTGTGGGCACCGGCATTTATCTTCCCGAGATTGAGGTGTCGAATGCAAGTCTTGCAGAGCACTTTGAAAAGGTAATGCCCGGCGCGGGAATGGACGTGGTGATCGGCAAGTTTGAGGCCGCTACAGGCATAAGGCGAAGATGGTATGCGCCGCGCGATTGGGCTACGTCCGACCTCGCGGTTCGCGCAGGCCGACAAGCGCTACACGCAGCGGGCCTGGATCCTCGCGACATCGACCTCATCATCCTGGGCACCGACAGCCCAGACTACATCACCCCTGCTACATCAGTTGTAGTCCAGTATGAGCTGGGCGCGCGCAACGCAGGTACGTATGACGTGGGCTGTGCGTGTGCGTCCTTCCCTACTGCGGTCGCTGCTGCCGCCGGGCAGCTAGTTACGAACACCTGGATGAAGTACGTCCTGGTGATCGGCGCCTACATGATGAGCAAACTGGCCGCGCACGACGATGTCACGCGGTTCTACTACGGGGACGGGGCAGGGGCGGCGGTAATGACTGTCGATACCAAACCTGGGTTTCTGACTGCCTCCTACAACGCCGACGGCTCCTACCACAGAAACTGGGGCATCTATTCCGGCGGCACTTTTGAGCCTGCTACATGCGAGTCTGTTCAGGCCGGACGGACGCAGGTGAGGTTTGTCGATAAGTACCCGCCTGAGGTGAATCACGAAGGATGGCCCAAGATCGTGCGCCACTTGGCCAAGCGCGGCGGTTTTCAGCTCGACGATATCGATATGGCCATATTTACGCAGGTCCGCCTGGCTTCCATCAGGGTGGTCATGGAAGACCTTGGCCTTCCTCTTGAGAAGACTCACTGGATCATGGAGGACTGGGGCTATACCGGTTCTGCCTGCGTTCCCATGGCATTGGACGACGCGGTTCGCAAGGGCAGGATACACTCGGGCGACCTGGTTGTGCTCGTAGGATCGGGCGTGGGCTATAACCAGGCAGGCGTGGCGCTGCGGATGCCGTAGCTCAGGATGTCGTAGCCCGCTTCAAGATCGATCGGAGGTGCACTCATGGCAATGGGCAACCTGGATGGTGTTCGTTCGGACTTCGTTCAGCTAGAAGGCGTGAGGCGCATCAAGCTTCACGTGCTGACCGCCGGGGAGCGCACCGGCGAACCTATACTGTTCATACACGGCAATGCCTCATCGGCAACGTTCTGGCAGGAGGCTATGGTCTGCCTGGCGCCGCGGTTCCAATCCATAGCCCCAGACCTCGCTGGCTATGGCCTCACCGAGCCGCTGCCTGTGGATGCTACGCGCGGGGTGCGTGATTGGTCTGATGATCTTCATGCACTGATCGAGTCGATGAACCTGGGACGTGTTCATCTCGTGGGCTGGTCGATGGGGGGCGGCATCTTGCTTCAGTATCTCCTTGATAATCCGGAGATGGTGGCAAGCCTAACACTGGTCTCTACGGTTTCGCCCTACGGGTTTTCCGGCACTCGTGGAGCAAACGGCCAGCCGTGCTTTCCAGATTACGCCGGGGCGGGCGCGGGTGGGGTCAACCCCGAGTTCATAGTGCAGATGAAGTCGCAGAACCGGGAGTCGGGCGAAAGCCCCATGCTGCCGCGGAACGTTCTCAACTTCACCTACTGGAAACCTCCGTTCCGGGCGGCGCGGGAGGAGGACTTCCTCACATCCTTGCTTCAGACAGCCATAGGAGACCACAACTACCCCGGGGACTGGGTCCCATCTCCCAATTGGCCCGGGTTCGCCCCTGGGCCGGATGGTGTGCTCAACGCTTTTTCACCGAAGTACTTCGACGCCAGCGGAATTGTAGATCTCGACTCAAAGCCGCCCATACTGTGGATTCGCGGCGCAAATGATCAGCTCGTGTCGGACACGTCTCTGTGGGATATCGCCTACCTCGGGAAGCTGGGATTAGTGCCTGGCTGGCCAGGCGATGATGTGTGCCCGCCGCAGCCTATGCTGGCGCAGACGCGAGCTGTGTTGGACGAGTACAAGTCAAGAGGCGGTTGCTATCGGGAAGTGGTCTTCGCAGACTGCGGCCATTCGCCGCACATAGAGAAGACAGATGAGTTCGTGAAGGTTCTGACGGAGCACATCGACGCCTGCCAGTAATGCGTGCCGGCGACGTGCGGCCATGGGCGGTGGTGCGTAGCCAGGAGTGGTGTCAGTAGTGGAGACTCTCGCGCAGCAGGCCGGAGCTGGTCAATGTGGCTTCCACTTCGACCTGGACCTGCACGTAGGGCAGCAATTCGTACCAGCGGCCTCCGATGCCTGCCTTCCAGACCCGGGGCAGGCGCCGGTAGACAGCGTTGCCGAGGCCGATGAAGTCCGATCTGTACTCCCGGGATTTTGCGAGTGCGTGCTCGATGTCCTCCCGAACGCATTGGGCAAGGCATGACCGCAGATCTCGGAGGGATTCCGGGTTAGCGAAATTGACGCCGGCCTGTCCTTCCTCCAGGCCGGTCTGACCCTGAACATGTCCTTCTACCTTGACTTTGATGAGCACTGACACATCTTCGTTCATGTAGCGCGGGGTGACGGTGGACTCAACTTGGGCGACGTGTATGCTTACAAGGCCTCCAGCGGGTGACTGAACCGAGATCGGGGCGTGCTGACCTCTGGTCCGGGCGAAGTTTGCGCCACGCGATTCGTGGCCGTCGAGCCATCCGATCATCTTGTCGCGGTGGAAGGCCGCCGAGCTTATGTGCGTCACTGGAGACCCAGGGGACGTAGAATCCATGGCAGATCTGGAGTTTGAGGAAGAATCCGATTCCCGGTCGGGACCACGCTCTTCGCCGGATTCGGAAACTGCGCCGGCGCTGAACCGGAGTGCGGGCAGCAACAGGTCCTGGCCGGGCCGCAGCATGTCGGTGATACTCTGGAGGAGGCCGGGCGACATCGCGGAAGGATCGATGAAGTGGATAGGGTTGAGCATTCGCTGAATGCTCAGAGCAGGTATGGGATCCTCGGGGAACTGCGACTCCAGTAAGGACTTTAGACTTCCGTCGACGACAGCGGTGCTGACGGCAAGGCGCAGTTCGTTGTCGCGTGCTACCAAGTCCATGATGGGGGCTATGCCGCGCTTTGCTAGCCTTTCGGAGATGAGCAGAACCTCTATGTTCGACACGGTCATCTCCCGGCTGAGCGCCGGTGATAGGTTAGCCAGGGCATCGAAAGGAGTGCGGCCTTTGGCGCAGTTGGTCCAGAAGGGCGCTGATCCGGCCGGTTGCGAACTGGGCCCGACGCCGCCCTTGACAGCCACAGGGTTGGCGAACTGCGCGATTGCCACATAATCTCCATCATCGTCTATGTCGAAGCCGAGCGCCACGGCGAACACCATGTCGTCGGGCTCCTTCCGATCCCAGCAGCCCGCGGAGGCAAGCGCAAGGCAGAGTGCGACTAGCGCGGCGCTCAGTCTCATCTGTCTTGCCTCCCTGTGCGGCGGCGCAACAGGTGTCTTGCTATGTGTGAGGCCCACATGAGCGCGTACGGAAC
>DAOTAC010000023.1:0-13986 GCA_035382325.1 Bacillota bacterium
TCCTTCTCCACGTTCTCGTCTGTGAAATGCGGCCTCATCACGAAATCAAGGAGAGTATCGAAGGCCGGCCAGAAGTTGTCGACACACGAGAACAGATAGCCCGTCATCGTGTAGTTGGTAAAGGCATTAGAGTAGGCGCCAAGGTCGGCGAAGATGTCGTCGATGGAACCGTTCTCCTCCTCGAACAACTTGTGTTCGAGGAAATGGGCTATGCCTTCTGGGGTGGATACAGGATTGGCGGTCCCGGCGATGCGGAACTCGGTATCGCAAGACCCATATCTGGTTGCGAGCACGGCGTATTTCTTAGCGAATCCGCGCTTCTGTATAGTTGCCACCTCGAGTCCGCAATCGAGCCGGGTGTGGGCAACCTCCTCGCGCAGCAGCTCAGACTTGTCCAGCTCCATCTCAAGCATGATGACGACCCTCCTCGTTCCGCAGGAAGTAGACTGTGTCCAGCCGGATTTGGCGTGCTACCCTCACGACGTCATCCACTGAGACCTGGGATATGCTCTGCTTGAGGTGTTCGGGAGTGACCGGGCAGCTATTGATGATGCCTGCGAGGGCCATGTCCATCAAGGAAGACGGCTGATCCCGCATCATCTCTATGTCTCTAATCAGGCCTAGCCGCGTGTTTTCCATCTCGCTTCCGGTGATAGCGCCGCTTCTCACATCCTCCAGTTGCTCCTCGATGATGCCGACCGCGGTGTCGAATGCATCGAAATCGATGCCAGCATTTACCCACATCAATCCCTTGGTTTGCTCAATCCCTGACGAAGCAAAATAGGCTAGGCTAGCGCGTTCCCGAACATTCTGGAACAGCTTGGAATGGGTGTACCCTCCGAACACCCCGTTTGCAAAGAGCAGCGCTGGGTAATCGGAAGACGCATATGTCACTCCCGTTCGATATCCCATAACTAAGTGCCCCTGGCTGACGGGCATCCGCTCCACAATGCGTCTGGGTTCGGAAGGCGGCACAGGGCCCTGGGTGGATGCAGGGCCCACCGAGCGGGGATGTCTCGCTAAGCCCTGAAAGGCCTCCGTCGCCAATTCCGCTGCTTGTTCATGTTCGATATCACCTATGGCGAAGATGTCCATTGGGTATTCCTGAACCGCCTGGGCATGCCAGTCTGCCAAAGAGTCAGGAGTGATCGCGTCTATGTCCTCCACTCTACCTAGTTTGCTCACAGCATAGCGCTCGGTCCGACACATCTCCTCGTTGCAGCGCCGAAACGCGTAAGCCTGCTTGTCGTCGAGTATGCTCTCAATTCTGCGCCGCAGGTTAGTCTTCTCCTGGGCAACGTAGTCTGCGCGCAACCCGGTCCCTTCCGCCGCAGGTTCCACCATCAGCTCGCGGAGGATGCTGAACCCTTTCCGGAGCATGGCGTCACCGCCGTCCAGATACGCATCGTTGACTACTCCCACAGCGAACATGAGCAGATGTCTTTCGCCCTTCTTTGACACGTCCGCAGTCACAGAAGTGCCGTACAGATCGTCCAAGTTGCGCATGAAGTCGGCTGTGTCCGGCCATCTCCTGGTGCCTCGCCGGAGAACCTGCGGGAGCAAGGCGTTACGCGTAGCCCCGTCCACCGAAAGGTCAGATTGCAGCACCGCTGCAAGAAGGTTGGTCTTGAACTTCGTCACACGCATTGTGTGTAGGTCAGCCCCTATCGGCAGACGCTCAACCTGGAAAACCTCCTCCAAAGCGAACCCCCCAAGCACTCCACGAAATCGCATACCTTAGTATGGCCCATTATTGCCGTGCAGTTCAAGTGCGTCCTCAATCCGCTGCATCCTCAATCCGTCAATCCGAGCGACTACGCCATACGCGATGCGAATGGGGGGCGGTTCGCCCGCCCCCCGATTGACCTGATCATGAGATCATGTACGATTAACGGCTAACGCTTAGGCCAGATCCCTCTGGGTGTGTAGTGCGTATGCAGCAGTTCGTGTGACTTATGGCCCAAGGGTTCGCCGAGGAACTCTTCGTAGAGCTGCTTTACCTCGGGGTTGTCATGGGACTTCCTCAGAGGAAGATCGCGATCGGCCTGATATATGGCGTCTATCCTCTCCAGGCGTCTCTCGGTATTGGTGCCTATGGGCTGTCCACCTCCGCCTATGCATCCGCCGGGGCACGCCATTATCTCGATGAAGTGGTAGGAGGCCTCGCCGGATCGCACCCTATCAAGGAGTTTGCGGGCGTTTCCGAGTGTATGAGCCACAGCCACGCGTACCGTCGTGTCGCCCAGCACAACCTCGGCTTCCTTGATCCCTTCAAAGCCTCTGACCTCGCGGAAGTCGAGTGAAGGCAGTTCCTTCTTCATGACTACCTCGTATACGGTCCTGAGAGCCGCTTCCATGACGCCGCCTGTCGCTCCGAAGATCACTGCAGCGCCAGTGCCGATCCCCAGCGGGGCATCGTAACTAGCAGGCTCCAGGGCCGTCGGATCGATGCCCGACTCGCGCAGCATGCGCGCGAGCTCTCTGGTGGTCAGAACCGCGTCTACATCCTGATAGCCCGAAGAACGCATCTCCGGTCGCTCGCACTCGAACTTCTTTGCCGTGCACGGCATGATCGACACCACGAACATGTCGGCAGGGTCAACCCCGGCCTTCTCGGCATAGTACGTTTTGGCAAGCGCCCCGAACATCTGTTGAGGCGACTTGCACGTCGACAGGTTGCCCAGCATGTCGGGGTAGAAATGCTCAATGAACTTGATCCAGCCCGGGCTGCACGAGGTTATCATGGGAATAGTGCCGCCTGTCGTGAGCCTATGGAGCAGTTCGTTGCCTTCTTCCAGGATTGTTAGGTCGGCCGTGAAGTTGGTGTCGAAAACGCGATCGAAGCCCAGAGCCCTAAGGCCCGCGACCAACTGCCCAGTCACTATCGAACCCGGCGCCAAGCCAAACTCCTCGCCCAGGGCAACACGAATGGCCGGCGCGGTCTGTACGACTACATGTTTCTTGGGATCGCCCAGCGCCTCCCAGACCTTGCGTGTCGAATCTACCTCGCTCAGGGCTCCGGTGGGGCACACTAGTATGCACTGGCCGCACAGGGTGCAAGCTGCGTCGTTCAGAGGAAGCTGCCCTGCCGGACTCACCACTGAGTCGAACCCGCGGCCAGACACGTTGATCGCAGACACACCCTGAACCTGCTCGCATACTGCCACGCATCGACGACAGAGAATGCACTTGTCCGGATCCCTGACGATCGACGGCGTAGAATCATCGATAGCATGGTGCGCCTTGGCGCCCTCGAACCTGATCTCCCGGATCCCAAGGGACTCCGCCAGAGCCTGCAGTTCGCATGACCCACTGCGCACGCAGGTCAGACATTCGAACGGATGGTTAGATATGATCAGTTCCAACACCGCGCGCCGCGCTTCCCGCACCTGTCTGGTGTTCGTGTGGACAACCATCCCCTGTGCAGCAGGAGTAACACAGGATGCTGCGAGCGTTTTGGCGCCCTCGATCTCTACAACGCAGAGCCGACATGATCCTATCTCGTTCAGCCCCTCGAGGTAGCAGAGGGTAGGTATCTTCGCGCCCGCCTGCGTTGCAGCCTCGAGAACGCTCGTGCCTGCTGGGACGGTTACTTGTCGACCGTCTATGGTGAGAGTGACGTCACCCATTCGTATCACACTCCATTCTCGTGGTCTTACGGCTCGCGGACGTC
The DNA here is from genome assembly GCA_035382325.1 of Bacillota bacterium. Taxonomy (GTDB): domain Bacteria; phylum Bacillota; class DTU025; order DTU025; family DTU025; genus UBA5389. Next base: position 3,674 of record DAOTAC010000023.1, read on the forward strand.
GCACTGGAAGCAGCGGGCAGCCTCCGCCACCGCCATGTCCTCAGTCAGACCGAGTTCGACCTCTTTGAAATTCCTGGCGCGTTCGGGAACCGGCATCTCGGGCATTACACACCTCTTGCACTGCTCTTCGATGGGTGTGCCCACCAGCACTCTCTCGACATCGACATCAGCATGCTGCCACGCGGCGCCTCCCACGAACTTGTCTATCTCCAATGCAACCTGGCGCCCTGCTCCTATTGCGGCGATCACAGTGGCCGGACCGGTGACGCAATCGCCCCCGGCGAAGACACCCGGCACGTTAGTCTGCATCGTGTCAGGGTCTGTAATGACCAGACCCGACTTGGTCATGAGCAGCGCCTCCTGCCCGTCGGCAGGCTTACCCGCGAATGAGGTATCGACAGACTGGCCTATGGCCGCGATGACTGTGTCTACGTCCACTATGGTGCGCGACGCCTCCACGGGCACCGGTCGCCTGCGACCCGACTTGTCGAAATCGCCCAACCTCATGCGCACACACTCCATCTGCGTGACCTTTCCATCTGCACCGATGAGCCTGGTTGGGGCGGTTAGATAATGCACCTGAATGCCTTCCTCGATAGCCGCCTCGATCTCCGCGGGATCGGCCGGCATATCCGACCGCAGCCTACGGTAGACTATGTGAACCTCTTTGGCCCCCAGTCGCAGCGCAGTGCGAGCCGCGTCGATTGCCGCGTTGCCTCCGCCTACTACGGCTACGTTCCGCCCGACCTTGACCAGACGGCCCAGGGCCGCATCTCGCAGGAACTCCACTGCCGGCAGAACCCCTTCGAGATCCTCGCCAGGCACGCCCATTGCTGCGCTGTTGTGAGCCCCTACAGACACGAAGACCGCATCATACTCCGTCTTGAGCTGGTCCAGCGTCACGTCCACACCCACCCTCGAGTTGAGGCGGATGTCTACGCCGGCCTTCCTAATGGCCTCGATCTCGAACTCCATAATGTCCCTGGGCAACCGGTACTCTGGGATTCCGACGGTCAGCATTCCGCCTGCCACAGGCAACGCCTCGAATACGGTGACCTTGTGGCCGAACAGGGCCAGATAGTGCGCGGCAGACAGACCTGCCGGGCCAGCTCCCACAATGGCCACACACTTGCCGGAAGGCGGCGCGAAATCCGCCCTATACTGGTGCTTATTCTTGATTTCCCAATCGGCTGCGAACCGCTTCAGCGATTTGATCGCCACAGGTTCGTCGAACGTCCCGCGCCTGCACTTTGACTCGCACGGATGGTCGCATACGCGCCCGCATATGGCAGGGAACGGATTCGTCGCCCGGATGAGGTCTACCGCTTCATCGAACCTGCGCTGCTTGATCAAGGCGATGTAGCGAGGCACATCCACCCCCGCCGGGCAGGAGTTCTGACACGGCGAGTTGAACAGGGCCGCGCACGACGAAGCCGGGCACTTTTTGTTCCGAATGTGAGCCTCGTATTCGTCTCTGAAGTACCGGATTGTGGACATCACCGGATTGGGGGCGCTCTGGCCCAGGCCGCACATGGCGGTAGTCCGAATGTGTTCGCCCAGTTCGATCAGGAGTTCGATATCGCCCTCTCTGCCCTGGCCCTTGGTGATGCGGTCCAGTATCTCCAGCATGCGCTTGGTGCCAATCCGGCACGGAGCGCACTTGCCACATGATTCGTCCTGGATGAACTGCATGAAGAATTTCGCCAAGTCCACCATACACGTGTCTTCATCCATGACAATGAGACCGCCTGAGCCCATCATGGTCCCTAGTTCCTTCAGCGACTCATAGTCAATCAAAGTGTTCAGGAACTGAGCTGGGATGCACCCACCGGAAGGCCCGCCGGTCTGCGCCGCCTTGAACTTCTTTCCGCCGGGTATGCCCCCCCCGAGATCGAAGATTATGTCGCCCAGCGCAGTGCCCATGGGAACTTCCACGAGACCAGTGTTGTTGATCTTCCCAGCCAGTGCAAACACCTTGGTCCCCTTACTCTTCTCAGTGCCGATGGAAGAGAACCACTCCGCGCCGCGCAGAATGATGGGCGCAATGTTAGCATAAGTCTCAACGTTGTTTATGAGTGTAGGTTGACCCCACAGGCCGGACGCTGCCGGATACGGTGGCCGAGGTCTCGGCTCTCCGCGGCGGCTCTCCACCGACGCCAGAAGCGCAGTCTCCTCGCCGCACACGAAAGCGCCGGCGCCCACACGAAGATCGATATCGAAATCGAACCCGGTACCGAAGATGTTGGCGCCCAGCAGGCCATATTCCCTGGCCTGCCTTATCGCATGCTCAAGATGCGCCACAGCCAGCGGGTATTCGGCCCGCACGTAGATATAGCCCTGGTTTGCGCCTACCGTGTACCCCGCTATCGCCATCGCTTCGAGCAGGGTGTGAGGATCGCCTTCCAAAATGGAGCGATCCATGAAAGCTCCGGGGTCACCCTCGTCGGCGTTGCACACCACGTACTTAGGCGAACCCTCAGCCTTTCGGGTGAGGTCCCACTTTATCCCCGTGGGGAACCCCGCCCCGCCACGACCCCTGAGCCCAGCGCGCTTCAAAGTGTCGACAATCTCTTCCGGCTTCATCTCTGTAAGCGCCTTGCCCAGCGCCGCGTAGCCGTCGCGGGCTATATACTCGTCGATGTTAAGAGGGTCGATAACACCCGTGTTGCGCAGAGCGATTCTCTCTTGCCGGCTGAAGAAGGTCATAGCCTCCTGGGTCTCTACGACCTCGGCAGTGCCTGGTTCCGTATAAAGAAGTCGCTTCACTATGCGCCCTTTCACAAGGTGTTCATCAACGATCTCCCTGGCATCGTCGGGAGTGAGCTTCTTATAGAAGACGCCTTCGGGGTACACGACCATGATCGGCCCCAGGTCGCACGGCCCCATGCACCCTGTGACAACCACCTTTATTTCGCGCTCAATGCCTCTTGCGGCTATCTCAGCTTCCAGCGCCTCCCGCACCGCCTTGCAGCCGGAGGAGACACAGGCAGCGCCGCCGCACACAAGCACGTGCGCTCGAACCAGATCCATTCGTATTCCTCCCTCACTACGCCTGATGGACGTGGCACTATACTATGAATACTTCTTGAGGACTTCCGGCACTCGATCAGGCTTTATCCGCGCGTAAATGTCGTCGTCGACTGTCATGACTGGGCCTAGCCCGCAGGCGCCGATACACCTCATTACCTGGATAGAGAAGAGCCTGTCGGGAGTGGTATCGCCCGCCTTGATGCCCAGCGCCCCTTCCACCTTCTCCAGGATCTTGTCGCCGCCCCGCACATAGCAGGCGGTGCCCAGGCACACACCTACCTTGTGCTTGCCCTTTGGCTTAGTAGTGAACAGCGCGTAGAAAGTGATGACGCTGTACACGTCGGCCACCGGAATGTCAAGTCCTGCCGCCACCCGCTCTTGAACCTCAATGGGAAGGTAGCCCACAATCTGCTGGATTTCGTGGAGGCACGGGATGAGCACTCCGCGCTGCCCCTGGTACCCGGCGATGATCTCGTCCACCTTCGCCCACTGCTCAGGTGTGATGTCCGTGATATCGCCTGCGCACTTGGTTTCACAGCAACCCATAGACCTTTCAACCTCCTCTGCCGGCCATTGCAGCCACAACCTATACATGCATGATTCATGCCACATTCCAAAGTGGCGTTTAGCTGGTGATTACCGTAGCACACTTAGAACGCCCAATGCATCTGTGCATCGCTAGTGAACCGCTTCACATTGCCTTCCATAGTGAAGCGGGGTTCATCTCGAAGCGCATAAGCCCCATAGCAGCAGTTTGGCCGCTAGGAACACGCATTCGGCACATGCGATGCGTCATTGCATCGTGCGATGCATCTCTGCATCATCCACTGCGGCCGTTCGCGAATCTCTGTATCTTCCTCACTATTGTGGACTGGTTGACGCCCAGGGCACGGGCTATCGCATAGGTGCTAGGGCATGTTGCCGATGCGCGCTCTATCAGCTGCCGTTCCACCTCTTCCACGGCCTTGCGCAGCGGCATGATCCCCGACACGCAGACTTCCGCTGTGTTCTTCGCCCCCGCACTCTTGATGTGAGTCGGAATATGCTCAATGCCGATGACAGGGGCATCCACTGTCACCACAAGGAACTCCAGCACGTTCTCGAGTTCCCTCACATTCCCCGGCCAGCCATACCTCTCCAGCGCTTCTCGAGCCTCTCTGGATATTCGGCGTGGCCTACCGTACCTGGCGCCCCACTTCTCGAGGAAATGGTAAGTCAGCGGCGCAATGTCTCCGGCCCTCTCCACAAGGGACGGTACTCGGATAGGGATCACATTCAGCCGGTAGTATAGGTCATTGCGGAAACGCCCTTCCTTCACTGCCCGCTCAATATCGCGATTGGTCGCAGCAATCACACGCGCATCCACCCTGATCTGCTTTGTGCCTCCCACACGGACCAGGCACTTCTCTTGCAGCACCTGAAGGAGCTTGGCCTGGAGCGCCATGGGCATCTCAGTTATCTCGTCCAGGAACAACGTACCCCCTGAAGCCAGCTCAATAAGCCCGGGTTTGCCGCTGCGGCGCGCCCCTGTGAAGGCTCCTTCTTCATATCCGAACAGCTCGGACTCGAGCAGAGTCTCAGGTATGGCCGCGCAGTTGATCTTGACGAACGGCTCGGCGCTTCGATTACCAGTTCGATGAATATACCTGGCCACCACTTCTTTGCCCACACCCGATGCGCCGGTAATGAGTACAGTCGATGACACACTCGATACCTTCTGCATCAAGGCGATGACGCTTTCCATCGCAGGGCTGTACGCAACCATGTCTACCGGCTCGGAGTCTGCCGCAAAGCTGTGGGACGCCGATCGGGCATACCGGCCTCGCTCCATCTTGCCTGTTTGGCTCGCGTCAGGATCGCCGGAACGAGTACCTAGAGCAGCTCGCTCTCGACAGTGAGCCGGCGCGGCCTCCGATGAAAGGCTTGAGAAGAACGTGCGCGAAAGATCGATTCTGCCCGCGCCTGAGCACGCCAATCGCTCAAGCACAGACGTGCCGCCCGCGCTCTCCATGGCGGCGGAATATGCCAACACTGCCTGACGCCGCCTCCAGGCGCCCAGGTTTTCAGGATACCCGGGGCCATCAACGCAGCCCCTGCAAATCGACAACTCCACAACGGGAGCAGTGATCCCGCCGGAAGACATCGCATCCAGGACTTCCATACACTCGCGGAAGCCTGCAGCGTTCACTGCTCCCCGCCGAAAGGCGCCATCCGAAGCTTCCACGCTATGAAGCAACCCGGCCGGCAACGGCAGCACACGCCCGGGCCCTTCCGCTGCCACATCCGGCGCTGATGGAGGGCACTGATCGACGCGCAATCCCGACTTGTCAAACAGTTCACTCAGTTCAGAGAAGGTGAGCACCACATCGGCCCCACCCTCTATCCTCCTGGCAGCCGGGCTTACCCGGCCGCGGCCTGCGTCGCCGCATTCCAGCCTAAACGCAGCACAGGGGGTAATGCAGACAACCCGCGGGCGCCCTGAGGCGCGAGCCGCCCGTGAGGCAGCAATTTCCGGCGACACGGCCGGCGCGAGGTTCTGCACCAGATCAGGCCGGTGTGCCTCGATCAGCCTAACCGCCGCCGGACACGTCGAGGCTATCACGGTGCGCCCCAAAGCCGATTCCAGAGCTACTCGGTACGTGGAGGCCAGCATCTCCGCCCCTGCCGCCGCTTCCCACACCTCGGCAAAACCCAGAGCTCGAAGCGCCCCAATGACTCGCAGCGGATCATCATCTGGAAAGGCCCCGGGGAAGCCGGGCGATATCACTGCAGCAGTATCACCTTGTGCCAGCAAGTCCAGCGCAAGTTGGGTGTGGTCGGCAAGGGCAATCGCGCCATGAGAACACTCCTCTAGGCAAATGCCGCATCCTATGCACGTCTCGCCATCTGCGCGCACAGCGCCCTCTGCCGCGTGCATCGCCTCCACAGGGCAGGCGCGCACACATGCGTAGCATCTCGTGCAGAGGTCATCGCGTGTCTCGATCAGGTCCACATCAGCCGCCCCCAGTAGTAATGCATAAACGCATCAATGGCACAAGGCCATTATACCATCACCGGCAGAAGTGCGCACCTCCAGCGGCAGGTGAGGGTGCGTGTAACGATTGTTGCTTTCGGGGTCGCAGATACCCCGCATTCAGGCGTGCAATCTGGCCTTGACAGTTGTGGCTCAGTGATATACCCCCGGGGGTATCTGCCCAGAGATACGGTCACATTTTGACAATACTTTCGGCGAAAAACGCAACTTCTGAGTACATCGATTTGGCCCGGGGACCCCGGAGGGCGAATCGGCACTATCAAAGGAGCCCTCGGGGCCAATCGCAACCCAGTAGCTGTTACTAGTGATGGCACGGCGCGCCATCCCGCGCGTGCCGTTACCAAATGGCCCTATTAAGTGGGATATTATGTTGGCCCGTCCGCCTGCTTTACTGCCCAAACCCGTCGGATACCCCCCGATTTTCGTGATTGGGAGGCGGTCAGGTGGCCCTTCGAAATCGATGTACTCAAAAGTTGCGGGTATCTCCGAAACTGATGGCAAAAATCGACGATATGCCAGCTCCAGCCGTTTTGCCCGACGGGCATGATGTCAAGACCAGCTAAATGGCCATTCCAGCGAGGCGAGCGTGACCCCCGCAGCCAATAACCCGCCGTAATGGTCGAGGAGGATGCCATTCTCCCGTGCGGCAGACGCAGACGGCTCAGGCAATCTCATCGAATGCTGAGCCAACCGGCCATTTCCAAAGTCCGCCAAAGCCTTAGGCCGCCTCCGGATCCGAATGCCGTATCCACATCCGCTCTGACCAGCTCGCCGAGGCCGCCTGCTCGCGCAGTCTTTGTCGTTCTCACACCTCTAGCTGGGCCTGCAGATATTTGCACTCTCAGCCCAACGCCTCCAGAGGCAGGACAAGCCAAGCGGTGCACCGCAGGGTTGACGGGAAAATACAGGTGACTCGTTTCGGAACACGTTTTTGGCGATGTGTCTGGAAAACGAATACACCGCAAAGGGCCAGGTAGGACTACACATTACCCATATCCATGGATGTTTCTGGGTGCTGCGCTTGCCTATGATAGGCCCTGACGGGGGTTCCGAGGCATCCTTCGCCCTGGAATGGGATTACGTGGTCTCCGATACCTGCCCATTTGGCTTAACCATATTCTGTGTCCGGTTTTCACCGGTAGCGGGCAAAACGTGGGGGTCTACAGGGTGTCCTACAGGGTACAGGATCCGGCCATAGATCACCCCGGCTGCCCGGGGCTCTGCCCCCACTTGTTTCGGCGTATCCATCGGATGTAGTATAATCCAGATAGTCGCTAGCAGGTGACAGGGGGAGGCGCGTGTAGATGCAAAGAACCCGCGTAGCCGTGGTTGGATTGGGTAACGTCGGGCGAGGAGCTGCCGAGGCATTAGCTGTATCGCCAGACTTTGAGCTTGCAGGAGTTGTCAGGAGGCGAGCAGAGCCCGGTGCGCGCGTCGTCGGGCCGAACTGGGAGGCGCCTGCAGTGACCCGAATGGACCAGCTGGAAGAGGTCCGGGCCGCCCTGATGTGCGGGCCCACGCGCGAGCTGGAACCGACGGAGCACGCTCTGTTGCGATCGGGTATAAGCGTGGTGGACACATACGACATACACGGAGAACCGCTGTGGCGCCACAAACAGTCGCTAGCTGCCTCAGCCGCCGAAGGTCAGGCCACGGCGGTCATAGCTGCCGGATGGGATCCGGGTATTGACTCGGTGATCAGGGCGCTCCTCGAGATCATCGCCCCTACCGGAATCACCTACACCAATTTCGGACCAGGCATGAGCATGGGCCACTCTGTGGCTGTGCGGGCCATACCGGGAGTGGCCGATGCGGTGTCCGTCACTCTCCCCGCAGGCTACGGAAGGCACAGACGCGCTGTCTACGTTGAGCTCGACGGGTCGCGGCCTTTTGCCGATGTCGCGTCCGACATCCGTTGTGATCCCTACTTCGTTCGTGATGAGACCGATGTGTTCGAAGTGCACAGCGCGAGCCAGGCGGCCGATCCCGGGCACGGTGTCGTAATCGATAGAAAGGGCATCGCGGGCCGCACCGGGAATCAGCTGCTCAGGTGGGAGATGCGGATAACCAACCCGGCCGTTACCGGGCAGATCATGGTAGGTGCGCTCAGGGCAGGGCTAAAGAAGGCGCCGGGCGCGTACACCATGATCGAGCTGGCGGCGGCTGACATGCTGCCGGGGACCCTAGAGGACTTTGTGAAGAGGATGGTCTGAAGTGGTTCAGGCCTAGGCGGGGCAGCGGGCTTCCATCACCCTATTCTTGCCCTGGCGCTTAGCCTCGTACATGGCCGCGTCCGCGGCTCTCACAAGGGCATCGACGGATCCGCCGGACTGGGGCATGGAAGCCACGCCCAGGCTTATGGTAGCCGTCACCGGCGTGCCATCGACCATAAGCGGCGTTCGCTCCATCTCGGCCCGGAGCCTCTCCGCGAGCACCAGTCCGTCGGCTCCAGCAGTATTGGGCAGGATTATCATGAATTCATCTCCGGCGTATCTCGCGAGTATGTCGGACTTCCGGGCCACGGCTCTCATCGTGTCGGCAAGGTGAATCAGGTGAGTATCACCGATGGCGTGCCCATACTTGTCGTTTATGTACTTCAGGTGATCAGAATCCAGCATGACGAGCGTAAGGGGAGTACTGTGCCGAATAGCTCTTTCGATCTCCTTGTCGAGAAGATCGCAGAAGTACCTGTAGTTTCCCAGCCCGGTAAGGTCATCAGTGAGCGATAACTCGCGGGCTGATTGGTACAACCGAGCATTCTCAAGGGCTATGGCAGCGCTGGACGCGATCGTCATCAGGAGATCTCTCTCCTCCTCACCGTAGGCGTTCATCGTATAGCTCTGCGCCGAAACCGCGCCCACCACATGAGCGCCTACGCGCATGGGCACAATGATCACAGATGCTGTAACCTCATCAACGTTGTGCCCAAGCCTACGCTCCCCGTCCATCATTTCGTCTTCCTGGCGGTTGAACAGAATCGGCTGGCCACTTGTGATCACCTTTGCCGTCGGACCCGATTCCATCCCAAACCGCGTCGAAGGAGAACGAACTCCTTGGTCCATGAGAAACGCCATTTCGATCTCGCGACTTCCAGCGTGGAATATCGCCACAAAAAACGCGTCAACAGGGATTATCCGGCAGACTTCGCGATAGATCTTTTCGAAAAGCGCGTCTCGTTCGAGAACCGATGTGAGGCTCATGGATATCTCGTTGAGAGTGGACAGATAGTCCGCCCTTCGCTGTACCTCATCCAGTAGGTGGGCGTTCCCCACAACCACGCTCAGCTGTTTCCCCAGCATCTCGAGGAACTCACAGTCTTCCGGCGTATACGCCGCGCCCGACCGCCTATTGCCGAAGGTAAGCGCTCCAATGCAGTCAGGACCGGATAGCAGAGGAGTGGCGGCAACCGCACTTAATCCTTCTGCAACCACTTCCGGAATGGCACCCGAAAACGACGCGTAGTCGGATACTCGGACCGTCTGCCGTTGCGCAACGGCCACGTTGACCAGTCCCTCATCTTTCCTAAAGACGCGACCTAGGAGCCCGGGTGGTGAGTTCCTGCAGGCGGACGCGACTAGTCTCCCGCGCCGGTCCTTGAGAGCGACCATGCCGAAGTCGCCGCCAAGCACCTCCAAGCCTCCGTCTAGAATCAGTTCAAGGGTCGCTCTCAGCCCGATTCCGGAGTTGATCTTGCGGGTGACACGCGCCAGAACCTGGTCCCAGTGGGCCCGCCTGTCAAGCTTGTCGCGGGCTGACGCCAGTCGCGCAGCACACTCCTTCGACGCCTGCGACATGAGGCCAATTGCCCCGCCCGCGAACATAATAACGCCACATCTGTACGGGAGCGTCCATCCAGGTATGGCCGGCTCCTGCGACCAAGGAAATGTAGCCGCGCCGTAGAGCGCAGCGCACACAATACCGCCCAAGGAGCTGGAAATCGCGCTTTCCTGCAACGCGATAATGGAAAGCGCCACGAAGTAAAGCGCGTATGCCTCGCTTGAGAGACCTCCGCCAAAATGCACGCAGACGGATATGAATCCCATGTCGAAGGCCGACGCCACAACGCTGACTACGCGGGAGTTGAACCTGCTGCCCAGCATCCATATGGCGACCGAGAGCGCCGCGGCGGGTATTACGGTAGTAATCAGTCCTGGCCGTATTGCCAGCTTATGAAGGCCGAACATGATGCATGCAGCAACGATCACTGAACGAAGCAAGATGATGGCAATGCCAGCCAGACGCGCATGCT
>DAOTAC010000024.1:0-13782 GCA_035382325.1 Bacillota bacterium
GCCGCAGTTGGTGCTGAGGGAATCTTACGCAACGATGAAATGCGAGGGATCGGGATGCAACCCAGGATTGTAGTTGTGGGTAGCCTGAACATGGATATTGGTCTGGGCGTGAAGCATGTTCCCAGACCGGGGGAGACTACGGCTGCGCTATCGGCCCGATTCTCACCGGGCGGGAAAGGCGCAAATCAGGCTGTGGCCGCCGCTCAGCTGGGAGCGCACGTGTCTATGGTGGGCAGCGTGGGGGCGGATACTCAGGGAGATGAGCTTGTTAGGAATCTTAGGGAGGCTGGTGTGTGTGTCGACCGGATCGCGCGCGAACAGGGCTCGACCACGGGAATGGCTGTCATAGTGGTAGACGAAGCCGGCCAGAATTCGATAGTGGTGTGGCCGGCGGCCAACGGCACACTGTCCGCGGACCGGGTTAGGGCAGCCCAGGACGTGATCTCCGAGGCACGCGCCCTCGTTGTCCAATTCGAGACGCCTATGGCCGGCGTGGAGGAAGCCCTCGCCATCGCTCGGCGACATGGCGTGCTGACGGTGTGCAATCCGGCCCCTGCCCGGCACGTTGATGCTCAGTTTCTTGGCAAGGTCGACATCCTCATACCTAACGAAGTGGAGGCGTCCATGATTTCGGATGTATTCGTTCAGGATATGTCCAGCGCAATGCGGGCGGCTGAGAGTATTCGATCGCGCGGGGCGGCTAGAGTGGTTGTCACCCTTGGCGAGAACGGAGCGATATACGCGGGGCCAGAGGGAAGGCTTCACTGCCCCGCATTCAGCGTCAGAAGTGTAGATACAACTGGTGCAGGCGACGCTTTTGTAGCAGGATTCGCAGTGGCCTGGCTCTCGCAGCCTGACCCGTGGCACAGTCTGCAGTACGCGTGCGCAGTCGGAGCCATAGTCACCCAGACCATGGGAGCACAGTCGCCTGCCCTTTCTATGGAGAACGTCCAGGAACTACTGCGCGCTGCGAGGGGCGTCGGGGACGCCCATGGCGCGCGCGGCCAGGGAGGAGATACCGGGATCGCCAGCCGGCATACCATGGATCTATGAGGTTCGAGTGTCGCGGTACCAGACGTACCAATGCATCCACCATGCAATCATGGCAAATGGGAGGTTTGAACGCAGAAATGACAACAAAGAACACATGGCTTAAGGCAGTGCTCTGCCTGGCCGCTCTGCTGGCCATGGCCCTGGCGCCCATTGCTGCTCATGCAGCAAGTGCTCCGGTGAAGATCAAGTTCTGGATTGAGCAGACACAGGACATAGCGATGCAGAAGATGGTCGAGTGGTTCGATCTGTTCAACGCGAGTCAGAACGAGGTGCGTGTGGAGATCAGGTCGGCAGGCGAAGGCGATGAGTATCTGCAGTCTGTGAGGGCCGCCCTTGCTTCTGGTTCTGACATCGACATGTGGAGGCTATTCGGGCCCAGCACAATGCCGCCATTCGCAGACGCGGGCCTCCTTCTCGACCTTACTCCCTACGCGGCCAAGTACAACTGGAAAGACAGGTTCTTCAGCTACGCCCTGGAAAGCCACAGTTACAAGGGGAAGCTGATGGCCTTCCCGGCGAACCCGGAGACTCTTCTCCTGTACTACAACAAGACCGAGTTCGACAAGCGCGGGTGGAAAGTCCCGACCACTTGGGAAGAGCTGTGTGCAACGTGCGAGAATATCCAGAAGATCGGGCGTATCCCGATCGCCTTCGGCGTTCGCGGCTTCACTCCCGCGAATGAGTGGTGGCTATCCGTGGTGTTCAACAGCGCCGCGGGCCCGGAGAACGTGTATAAGGCTCTGACGGGTCAGATACCGTGGACGGCCCAGCCCTTCGTAGATTCCATCGCTAAGCTGAAGTACATGTGGGACAAGGGCTGGATCATGAACAAGCAGATGTACGACGTTACCAGCGATGACGCCGTCGCCGTGTGGGGCACTCAGAAGGCCCTCATGATGATGGACGGAAGCTGGGGCGTGAAGTACGCGCCCCTCTACGCCAAGGGCTTCGACTGGGCACTTGCTCCGTTCCCGGCCATGGGCGCCGCCAGCCCCACTCTCCCGCTGGCGCTGGGCTTTTCAGTCGGAGTCAATGCGAAGACCAAGCATCCTGACGCCGTGGCCAAGTTCCTGAACTGGCTTACCGAGAACCCCAAGACGGCCGTGGAATACGGGATCAACTCCAATCTCGAGTTCTGGCTACCTCTGAAGAAGGCCGCTCCGGATTACCTGCCGGCAACGACCGCTCCGAAGACTGCCGACATGTACAGAACCATATACGAAGCTCAGTCCAGTGGGAAGTACGGCTACGCTACCTGGACGTTCTGGTCGCCCGGAACGCAGCTGTACATGTATGAGAAACTGCCTCGCGTGCTCCTGGGGCTGATGTCCATCGAGGATTACCTGAAGGAAGCTCAGTCCATCTTCACACAGGAACTCGCGGCGGGGAAGGTTCCGCCTGTACCGGCGCCCGCTAAGTAGGAGGACTGACTCTACCAATAGCTGCAGTTTGAAGGGCGCGGCGGCGACCGGCCGGCACGGCCGACCATACATCGCCGCTGCGCCTACGGCGCAGGCGAAGGAGTTGTCTTCGGATGAGAAAATGCAGACTTGGCAAGCGGGCTATGGCGGCTCTATTCTGTCTTCCGGCCGCCGCTCTGGTGATAGTCGTCATCGGCGTACCCTCGATTTCGAGCCTGGCAATGTCCCTTTTCGAGTGGGATGGCCTGAGCAAGCCGGCTTTTGTGGGGCTCCGGAATTTTGCCGACATTCTGTTTCGGGACAAGGAGTTCAGGATAGGTCTCGTTAACAATCTGAAATGGACTGTCATCTTCATGATAGTCCCAATCTTTCTGGGGCTCGTGATCGCGTTCGCGCTTGCGTCAATCAAGAGGATGCGCCTGGTGTATATGACTGTCCTCTTCATCCCAGTGGTGCTGTCACGGGTAGTTGTGGCGCGCCTATGGGGATGGGTCTTCAACCCATTCTTTGGCATAAACACGCTGTTCGAGAAGCTCGGATGGACGGCTCTCTGCCAGTCATGGCTGGGGAACCCGCACATCGCCCTTTACTCGCTGGCCTTTGTGGACAACTGGACGTGGTGGGGGTTTGTGATGGTGATCTTCCTCGCCGCAATACAGCAGATAGACCCCGCGTACTATGAGGCGGCAGTGATCGACGGCGCGAGTACGGCACAGAAGTTTCGCTACATCACGATTCCGCTGATAAGGCCGACTCTTAACTTTATCCTCCTGCTCACTGCAGTGTGGTCTCTATCTGCCTTCGATTTCAGCTACATTATGACACAGGGCGGGCCCGGACATGCTACCGAAATGATGTCTACATGGATATATAAACAAGGTATCCTCAATTTCCGAGTAGGCTATGCGAGCGCCATGTCGGTGCTTCTGTTGGCCTTTTCGCTCCTGGTAATCTTGCTCTTCTCGGCAGTCAGGAGGGATGCCTGATGGTTACGAGATCCAAACACAGAGGCGAGGTGCGACATCAAGCACTGCTGCATGCGATACTGATAGTTGCCTGTCTGGTTGTGCTGGTGCCTCTGTTTTACTTGGTCATAAACTCCTTCAAGGACAACTACGAAGTTATCCTATCGCCTTTCGCACTGCCTTCGGCCCCCACCATTGAGAACTACAGAAAGGCCTGGACCACCGGGGGTCTTGCGGAGGCTATGCTCAACACCGTCCTGGTTGTGGCAGTCTCCACTGTAGTGCTAGCTGTCGTATCGTGCATGATGTCATATGGAATGGTGTTCCTTGGCGTTCGGTCCACACCCGTATGGTCTGCCTTGCTCATGTTGGCCATGCAGGTACCGCTGCATATGTACATCGTGCCTCTGTTCGTGATGTGGAAACGGCTGGGTCTTGTCAACAACCCGCTAGGGATCATCTTGATATATGCAGCAGTCTATGTTCCGTTCTCGGTTCTCTTTCTGAACTCGCAATTTGCGTCGATTCCAAAGGAAATAACGGAGGCGGCTGAGATTGACGGCTGCTCATATATAGGTACACTGACCAGAGTTGTAGTCCCCATATCCCGTCCTGCGCTGGTCACCCTGACACTGATCAACGCTAAGTGGATATGGAACGAGTTCACTTTTGCCATGACATTCCTTCAGGAACCGCGGTTTCAGACAGTCACAGCCCGATATCTGCAGTTCAGCGCCAGATTCGTGGCTGACTTTGCTGTGACCGGGGCAGGAGCGGTAATCAGCGTGCTACCGATAGTGGTGCTGTACCTGCTGCTTCAGCGGCGGTTCATTGAGGGAATGACAGCGGGCAGCATCAAGGGTTAACAGGTTATCAAGTCTCGCCAAGGGAGGAATACCAGTATGACGCATGCTGAAAAACAGGCGGCCGAGATGTGGCAGGACATAATGACCTACAGCCGCACTGTGGAAAATCGGATGATCGAGTGCGTGGATGCCCTCGAGAAGCGGGGTTACGATGTGTCGGAGGCAAGGCGGTTGATTCCTGCGGGATGGGAGGCGTACAATTCCGGCGACTACTGGGCACTTCAGAAAGTGATCGCCATGATCTGGGAGGCGTTGCGCCGGGCCCCCAGAATGGTGAACGACGACCACAAGCCCGACACATGGGAAGAACTCAAGAGAAGCTGGATTCGTGTGGAGAGCCCCATGATTTTCAATGTGGATGAAGGGAATCGGGCCTATCGTGACAAAGTATACGGCGCGTGGTACGGTAAGTGTATAGGTTGTGCCTTGGGCGATCCGTCGGCCGGATGGCCCAGCGCAAAAGTGCGCAAGGAGCGCGGTTGGGTCGGCGACTATCTGCAGAAGCCGGACACGAGGAACGATGACATCAACTACCAGATCATCGTGTTGCACTGCATAGATGAGCATGGACCCGGCTTTACCAGCAGGGATCTTGGGTACGAATGGGTACAACATTTGGAACTGGACAAGACCTACACCGCCGAGAGACAGGCGCTGGAGAACTTGCACAGAGGCCTCATACCGCCGTATTCAGCGCGTGAGAACAATCCGTTCAGCGACTGGATTGGAGCTCAGATGCGCGGCGAGGTGCACGGTCTTATTGCCCCCGGCAACCCTGAACTCGCAGCTGAGCTGGCGTACAGGGATGCGATTATCTCGCACGTGAAGGAAGGCGTGTACGGGGAGGTCTTCAACTCGGTCATGGTCAGTCTGGCGTTTGTGACCGACGACGTGGGCGAGATCGTCAACCGGGCGCTCGGGTATGTCCCTGCAAACAGCGATTTCGCGTCAGTTGTCCGATCGACTGTAGCTAAATGCAAGGAGCATGGCCGATGGGAGGATGTGCTCGACTGGATCGACCAGGCCTATGGCGATCTGCACTGGATACACACGTTCCCGAACGCTGCTATCGTTGTGATGAGCCTGCTTTTGGGAGGCGGCGACTTCAGCAAGAGCGTATCGATGGCGGCCAGCTGTGGTTGGGACTGCGACTGCAGTACCGGGCAGGTGGGGGCCACTGTCGGAGCGCTCATAGGCGAGCGTGCCATCCCTGCAAGGTGGAAGGAGCCTATCGCCGGGCGTTTGGATACTGATGTTATCGGCTTTTCCAGCATCGAGCTTGATAAGCTAACCGACTGGACTTGCAATGTTGCGCGGAGGCTGGCCCAGGCATAACGTGAACGAAGGGACTGAAGCTGCTGCAATGGGTGTATGCATTGACGGCGCCGGCCTATCCATACCGGATGTTGTTGCGGTCGCGAGAGGCGGTGCGCCGGTATCGCTTGACCTCGACGCACGGCGACGAATAGACCGGGCCTCGGCCTATGTGGACACACTTCTCAGGCGCGAAAGGCCAGTGTACGGGGTAACGACCGGGTTCGGCAGGTTCGCCGATGTTGTCATCTCGCCTGATGACTCGGCAGCTCTGCAGCGAAACCTGTTGCTGTCGCATGCGTCGGGAGTTGGCGAACTCCTGCCCGACGAGGTGGTCCGGGCGATCCTGCTGCTTCGGGCGAATGCGCTGGCGTGCGGATATTCAGGCGCTAGGGCCGAGGTCGTCGACACTCTCATAGCCATGCTCAACCAGGGCGTGCACCCTCTCGTCCCGTCCCAGGGTTCGGTGGGTTCAAGCGGCGACCTGGCGCCGCTTGCCCATACCATGCTGGTGGTCATAGGCGAGGGCATGGCACGTTACAAGGGCGAGATTCTGCCGGGAGCGGAGGCCATGGCGCGCGCGGGGATCCCTGTGGTCGCTCTGCGCGCTAAGGAAGGACTGGCCCTGATAAACGGCACCCAGGTCATGACCGCCATAGGTTCGCTTGCGGTGCATGACGTGTCGATTCTCGCGCAGGTGGCGGACATAGCGGTGGCAATGACCACCGAGGCCCTACGGGGCACCACATCCGCCTTCGACCCGAGGGTTCAAGCGGTGCGACCCCATCCGGGGCAGGCGGCGTCGGCCCGCAACCTGCTCCGTCTGATGGAGGGGAGCGCTATCCGCGAGTCGCACAGGAATTGCCCGAAGGTGCAGGACGCCTATTCGCTCCGGTGCGCACCGCAAGTGCATGGAGCTGCGCGCGATGCCATAGAGTACGCCAGGCAGGTGGTGGAGCGGGAGATGAACTCGGCCACCGACAATCCTCTGGTCTTCCCCGAGGACGGCGATGTGATATCAGGGGGAAACTTCCACGGGGAGCCCGTGGCTATGGCCATGGACTTCTTGGGGATAGCAGCGTCTGAGCTGGCCTCCATATCCGAGCGTCGTACTGAGAGAATGGTCAACCCTCAGCTGTCAGGGTTGCCGCCATTCCTCACTGAGCACGGCGGGCTCAACTCAGGCATGATGATCGCCCAGTATACCGCGGCCGCGCTTGTCTCCGAGAACAAGATACTGGCATCGCCTGCGGTAGTCGACTCAATACCCACTTCGGGTAACCAGGAGGATCATGTGAGCATGGGCACGATCGCCGCGCGCAAGGCGAGGCAGATCGCTGCAAATGTTGCGAACGTTCTCTCCATCGAGGTAATGTGCGCCGCTCAGGGCATCGACTTCCTGGCTCCGCTTGAGCCGGGCGCAGGCGCTCGGGCGGCACATGAGGCTGTCAGGGCTCAGGTACCGCACCTTGACCACGACAGGGTGCTCGCGCCTGATATCGCCCTTATCCGAGAGCTGATCCAGGGGGAGGCTCTGCTGCGAGCAGTGGAACATGCAGTGGGTCAGCTGGAGTGAGCTGCGCTGGACGGTATGACCGTAAGTATAGACATAGATGTACGGCTGGAGGGATCAATGGATGTCAAGAGTCATAAGGGCTCCGCGCGGGACTGAGATCTCGTGCAAGGGGTGGCAGCAGGAAGCGGCGCTCAGGATGCTCATGAACAACCTCGACCCTGATGTGGCTGAACGGCCGGATGACTTGGTGGTCTATGGAGGTCGGGGGAAAGCCGCGCGCAATTGGGAGGCGTTCGACGCCATCGTTCGGGCGCTTCGCGGCCTCGAATCCGACGAAACGCTACTTGTGCAGTCGGGCAAGCCGGTTGCGGTATTCAGAACACACGAGGACGCGCCGCGCGTTCTGATTTCCAACGCCATGCTCGTGCCGCACTGGGCCACCTGGGAGAAATTCTGGGAACTCGAAGCGATGGGCCTAACTATGTACGGGCAGATGACCGCCGGCAGCTGGATCTACATCGGCACCCAGGGAATACTGCAGGGAACATACGAGACCTTTGCGGCGGCGGCGCGCAAGCATTTCGGAGGTAGCCTCAGGGGCAAGCTGGTGCTGACGGCGGGGCTTGGGGGAATGGGTGGTGCTCAACCTCTCGCGGCGACGTTCAACGATGCGGTGATGATAGCAGTCGAAGTGGATAGGTCCAGAATCGACCGGCGGATTGCCACGAAGTACTGCGAGATGGTCACCGACAGCATCGATGAAGCCATAGCGCTGGCCCGCGAGGCGCAGGAGAGGGGTATCCCGCGATCCATCGCGTTGGTGGGCAATGCGGCTGAGACGCACCCGGAATTCGTACGGCGCGGCGTGATACCTGACCTGGTGACCGACCAGACCTCTGCGCATGACCCGCTCAACGGGTATGTTCCTGCCGGGCTTACGTTGGAGCAAGCTGCTGAGATGCGCAAGTCCGATCCTGACCAGTACGTGCGGAGGGCCCGGTCCTCCATGGCCACCCATGTCAGGGCGATACTCGACATGATTGCACAGGGCGCGGTGGCGTTTGACTACGGCAACAACCTGCGTCAGGTTGCGCTCGACGAGGGCGTGACGAATGCGTTCGATTACCCTGGATTCGTTCCGGCTTACGTGCGTCCGCTGTTCTGCGAGGGGAAGGGTCCGTTCAGGTGGGCAGCCCTTTCAGGAGACCCCAAGGACATCTGGGTCACCGATGAAGTCATCCTGAAGGAATTCGCCTACGACGAGCACCTCGTGAAATGGATCCAGTTGGCTCACGACAAGGTAGCATTCCAGGGACTGCCGTCCCGCATATGCTGGCTGGGCTATGGCGAGCGGGCCAGGTTCGGGCGGATTATCAACGACCTGGTGGCTGAGGGTAGAATCAGCGCGCCAATTGTGATCGGCCGCGACCATCTCGACTGTGGGTCGGTGGCGTCGCCTAACCGAGAGACTGAAGGCATGAAGGACGGCTCCGACGCCATCGCCGATTGGCCGGTGCTTAACGCGATGCTCAACGCGGTCAACGGCGCCACCTGGGTGTCATTCCACCACGGCGGCGGGGTCGGCATCGGTTACTCGCTCCACGCCGGAATGGTCATAGTGGCCGACGGCACTGAGGAGGCCGGGCGGCGCCTAGAGCGCGTGCTTACAGGCGACCCAGGAATTGGCGTGGTTCGCCATGCCGACGCCGGCTATGAGGAAGCCCAGGAGTTCGCGCGCGAGCATGGGATCAAGATTCCCGAAGTAGGGTAGGCGCGGCGGCGTCGAGCCTGCACTTTTCCAGTTCGGCAACGGCCTGATCTACAGTGAGTGGGACGGAAACGTCCCACCCTTTTTCTTGCAGCGCCTCGAACAGCTCTCCCAGCGCGGGAAGGTCAATGCTCACCGCGCGGAGCGCTTCCGGCTGGGAAAACACCTGCTCGGGCGTGCCCGACAGGGTAATACCGTGCTGGCCCCCGAGAACGTAGACCCAGTTGGCTATGTGCGGCACGAAGTCGATCTCGTGTGTGGAGATTACATACGTGACCCCGTACTCCGAATGAATCTGGTTCATCAGCCGGACTAGTTCCGAACGCGACCTTGGGTCGAGGCCGGTGAAAGGCTCGTCCATTATGAGCAGTTCGGGTTCGGTAACGAGCGCGCCCGCCAGCGCCACCTTGCGCTTCTCGCCGCCGCTCAGGTAATGCGGAATCCTGGTCTTAAGGTGCGATATCTCCAGGCGCTCACAGATGGCGTTGCCGCGTGCTTCGACCTGGCTGCGGGGCCAGCCCAGAGCGCGCGGAGTGAAGGTGACGTCATCCCACACAGTAGGGCCGATGATCTGGTCGTCGACATTCTGCAACAGCACGCCTACGCGGTGACGTATGTCGCGGAACTGCTTCGCCGGGTTCACTCCGAACACGGTCACCTGCCCGTCAACGGGGGATAGAAGCCCGAGAAGGTGAAAGATGAGCGTGGACTTCCCGCTGCCGTTGGCCCCAAGTATGGCTACTCGCTGGCCTCGACGGACCGTGAAGTCCAGCCCGCACAGGTCGACGGTTGTCTGGTCAGGGTATACGTGCTTAAGGCAGTTTACCTGCGCTATTATCTCGCCCGGTTCCATAGGGGTTGTATGCTCCAAGGTTGTCTCCTCCAAGATTGTCTTCTCTAGGGTGGTCTTCTCCAAGGTCGTTCTCTCCCGGGTCGTCCTCTCCAAGGTCGACCCATCCAAGGTTCTGCCCGCGATCATCTGAGCGCCAGCACCAGACCGAGCACGGTCATGGCATATGCAATCAGCAGATAATCGAGAGGCCTGGGCGGAGGCCATTCACGCGCCGATTGGATTCGCTGCGAGTATCCGCGGACTATCATGACTCGGTACATTCGCTCGGTCATGTCGGCCGAATGCAGGATCACCACACCCAGGACCTGGCCGTACGTGCGCAACTGCTCCATGATGCTGCGCCCTGCGCCTCCGCGCAGACGCACAGCGCGCAGCAGGTCCTGTAGTTCGTCTACAAGGATGAAGAACGAGCGGTAGGCCATGAAGAGCGCATCCGAGACTATCGCCGGCATCACCCGGGAGATGGCGGCGAAGACGTCGACGAAGGGCGTCGTAGTGATCAACGTGGCAGCGACCAGGCCGGCCGAAAAGGACCGGATCACCACCGTCAGCGCGAGAAGAGGGTTAGAACGAATCCAGCTTAAGGCGAACAGGCCCGCGAAAAACACCGGGTAGAGTGCCATTGCCACTGCATGACGCAGTTGGTTACGTGACGCCGACGCGAACATGACCACGGCAGCCGCCGCAGCAGCAGCCGCCGAGGGCGTGCGGGCGGCTATCGATGCCGCGAGCAGGGTAGCCGAGGCAGCTATCTTCACCCAGGGTAGTGCGTCATGTAGCGGTGTGCGGCCATTCGCTGCCAGCTCGTCGATGAACTGCACATCCATGAGCCTAGACCCTCCTGCCGGAGCCTGGATCCAGCATATCCGGCCTGGACTTGGTGATGAACTCGGCAATCGACCCCACTACGAGGGCCTCAACAGCCCATCCCACTGCTCCGGCTGAGTACACAATAGCGGCAAAGGCTTTCAGCGATCCAACGTCGCTGCCCGGGGCGTGCTCATGGTCGGCGGGTTCCTCCAGTTCCGCGTGTTCATGGTCATCTGCGGGTTCAGTGTGTTCTGCAAGCTCAGCATGACTGTGCCGGTGCAACGCTAGATCCGGGTTGATTCTCGTTCCCGCTACGATGCCGAGCATCGCTGTAGTCGATATCAGAAGGGCGACGACTGTGGCGATTGCTGCCGCGGCAAATGGCCGCCTAAACACTCGCCGGCAAGATCTCCAAAGCAACCATCCAAGGCAGACCTCAAGCCCTCCTATAAGGGCATTTAGCCCTACGACGGTGATGCCGCCGTGCGCGGTGAGCGCCAGGATCAAGTTGACAACGAGTGCGGCGATGAACCCCTCGGCGGGCCCGGCGATCATGCCTGTGAGGACTGTGAGGTTCAGGTGGTAGCCCAGCACCGGTATGGGAAGACCCATCGCCAGCAGCATGAGCGCGGAGAGAGTGGCGATTCGCGGGACGACCCTGGCGCGGTCTCGCATGCTGAGAGCCCGAAGCGCAACACAGACTAGAAGCACCGTTAAGCCAATCCCCGCCAGGATCCAGGGCAGGGGGATCAACCCGTCTGGGATGTGAAGATGCGACATGTATCAGTTGTCCTCCTTTGCGCGTTCGCGACACCTAGGGCACTGGCCGATCAGTTCCAGCCAATGTCCTTCAATACAGAAACCGCTCATTCTCTCCAGTTCGTGCTCTATCGATCTGATCAGACAGTCGCCGAATTCGACTACCTGACCGCATCCGGTGCACACCAAATGGTGATGATGACCCGAGGGATCCGGGCGTCGCTCGTACCGGTCGAAACCGTCGTTGAACTTGATCTTGTCGAGGATTCCTACACTTGTGAACAGCTCCAGGCAGCGATACACGGTTACCAGGCCAATGCCGGGTTCCCGTCCTCGGATCGCGTCGTGAGCCTGTTGAGCAGTGAGATGCTGAGCGCCGTCGGAGTAGAAAAGCTCCAGCACCGCTCTGCGCTGCGGCGTCAGCTTGAACCCGCGTTCACGAAGTTTGTGGAGAGCGTCATCGAAGCAGTCGGCCTGCACCTGAGCCCCTCCCAGCCGTAAATGAAAACCACTTTCAATTACTATGCCCATTATAGCCCCTCCAGACTCCCCGGCGCAATATGGGCGCCGTTTGACATATGGGCGCTGCTTGACGAAGAACTTGTGGTGCGTCAAGTCTAGGAGGAGAATTGGGGGCGAGTTTCAAACGATGTACATCTTGTTCACAAAGTGAACACCTCTGGGGGTCGGTCCAGTCAGGCATCAGGGTCGCGGGTGCGGCGGTATACCCCCAAGGGTATCTTGGCAGGTTTTCTCCCCTCCGGAGGCGTTAGACGGAGATTTTCTGCACACATGCGGCGAAAAATCTCCGCGTGAGCGCGCCCGGACTACTGATTCTGCCAAGACCATGGCAATAAGCGGCACGCTGAAGCAGGCAAGGCGTTCAGGGGTGCTCATATATGGGATTTCTGTATGCCGCAGGATGTCGGTGGCTGTTATTAGTATTGCGATGGTACCTGATCTTCTGTGTTATGGCGCCCACGCGGTCCGAAACCAGCGTCGCGGAGATTTTCTGCACACATGCGGCGAAAAATCTCCGTGTTGAGCCGCGGAGAGTGCAAATATCCGCAGGCCCAGCCAAAAGGCGCCCGCACGCCGACGACTCCGCGAGCAAGCGGCCTTCGCAGTCGCCGGCTCCGGGAGGCGCGATCATCGTGGACACCTTGCGCTTGTTCGATTATGCCCCAACTATCGCCCGTTCTGGGAGCCCATCGCCGAAAACGTGTTCCGTAAGGCGGCACCCAGATTTCGCTACGACTACGCGGACCGCCGCTACGACTTTTCCGCCGCCAAGCTTCGCTTCGTATACAGCCTAGACTGTGCGCCCATGGGGATGGGTTCATTAACGGGTTGGTTGGCTATGGTCGCGCTCACACGGAGACTCCTCGCTGCACACGTGCAGGCAGTCTCCGTCCACCGCCTCCATGGGGAGGAGGTTGCTCCGATATCCTTGAGGGCGGTACACGGCAGCGCCTGTGGCCGTGATGCCTGACTGGACGGAAGCCCAAAGGTGTTTCTTTGTGAACAAGATGGGCATCATCTCCAGCGATGCGGGTAACGCATAGTGCCCTATGGGCCAGGATTTCTGGGGGGCCTAGGTAGATCGACATAGGATGGCCGAAAAACCTGGCCCGTAGGGCATAGCGGTCCCGAACGGTACCATGACTCCTGTAGTTCATTTGGTAGAGGCGGGGGCCATAATATGGCAACGTTGGCGTATCTCCCGAGTTCCTCCGGAAAGGCCCTTAGGCAACCGATAATTCGCTGAGAAAACCCAAGTCAGCCCGGTTTTCTCCCCGTGACCGTCAAAACCGCGCACTTGCTGTGCAGTTGGCGTACAGACCGCACTGTCTTGTTACAGGGTCGCTAACTCCCTGCTAAACCCGTTGTTACTGAACGGGCTGCCCAATAGATAGATTTAGCTGGCCTTTTGATATGCAGTTGCGTCGTGAACGGGTTTCCGCAGAGGTGTCGCGAATTCGAGTGACGGTTGGTGCATAGGCGCCGTTGTAGCCCACCGCGGGAATGTGACCGCAGTAATGGCGGGAACCGCATGACGCGACAGGAGAACAGGTGAGGAGGATTTGCCGCGACTACGGAGAAAGGCTAACCCAGCGCAGCGCGGGTTGAAGCGGGCAGGGCAGAGGTCTGGCGGAGACCGGGCGCAGCCGGAGCGCAGGTTGGCGGCAGGCTAGGGGTAGGTTGGGGGCACACCGCCGGCTGCTGTATCGAGGGAGTGAGGTATCATGGATTCTGGGCAGGGTATGCGTGTCGTGGAGTGTGTGCCCAACTTTTCGGAGGGCCGGAGGCCGGAAGTTGTAGCAGAAATCGTGTCGGCCATCACGTCAGTTGAAGATGTGAAGTTGCTCGACTTTTCGTCCGACGCAAGTCATAACCGTTCTGTCGTTACCTTTGTCGGAACGCCGGAGGTCGTGGAGGCGGCGGCGTTTGCAGGCA
>DAOTAC010000025.1:0-13283 GCA_035382325.1 Bacillota bacterium
ATGCGCGATATTCAGCGCGTATTTGCGTATCACGGCGCGGAGCACAAGACGATTGCTGCGTGGGAGGCCGGCGAAGAGCTCACTGTGGAAAACGCCCGGCGCCACGGCACGGCCCATGCGCGCTGCGGCACGAACTTCCTGCTCATAGTGATGTTGGTGAGCGTACTCATCTACTCTCTTCTGGGCAAGCAAGCTCTATGGGAACGCATTGTGACCCGTATCTTGCTGCTGCCGGTTCTTGCCGGAGTGTCATATGAACTACTCAAGATCGCGGGGCGGCCTGATCCATCGCCCATAGTGAAATGGGCGCGGGCGCCCGGTCTTGCGCTGCAGCGACTTACGACTCGCGAACCCGATGACTCCATGCTGGAAGTGGCTATCGTGTCGCTCCAGGCAGTCATCGAGAAAGATGAAGCGGTGAACTAACCATGTTCGAGAAGCTTAAGGAAATCGAAACTCGATACGAGGAGCTGGAGCGGGAAATGGCCGAGCCTGGGGTCATAGCCGACCAGCTGAGATACAAGAAGGTAACCAAGGCCCATTCAGATCTCGAGGATATTGTCGCGCACTATCGCGAGCTCAAGAAGGTTATGGGCGAGATTCAGGCGACGGGGGAGATGCTCCGCGACAAGCTCGACTCGGAACTACGTGAGCTTGCCGAAGCAGAACTGGCGTCTCTTGAGGAGGACAAATCATCGCTTGAGGAGAAGCTCAAGGTGCTCCTGTTGCCGTCCGACCCCCTAGACGAGAAAAACGTCATAATGGAGATCAGGGCCGGCACAGGCGGCGATGAAGCGGCTCTGTTTGCGGGAGACCTCTTCCGGATGTACTCGCGCTATGCCGAGCGCAATGGCTGGCAGATTGAGAGCATGAGCTCCAGCCCAACTGAGCTTGGTGGGTTCAAGGAAGTCATCGTCATGATCTCAGGCGACCGAGTTTACAGTCGCCTGAAGTACGAAAGCGGAGTTCACCGTGTCCAGCGTGTGCCCGAAACGGAGGCTTCCGGAAGGATACACACGTCTGCCGCCACTGTTGCTGTGCTGCCTGAAGCGGAGGAGGTCGACATCGAGATCGACCCCAATGACCTCCGGGTGGACGTGTTCAGGTCGTCCGGCCACGGCGGGCAGAGCGTGAATACGACCGACTCCGCCGTGAGGATCACTCACATCCCCACTGGGATGGTTGTGACCTGTCAGGACGAGAAATCGCAGCACAAGAATAAGGATAAGGCCATGAAAGTTCTGAGGGCCCGTCTTCTGGATCAACTCATGGAGGAGCAGGAAGCAGGCATCGCCGAGACCCGCAAGACGCAGGTGGGCTCGGGGGATCGGAGCGAGCGTATACGCACGTACAACTTCCCCCAGAGCAGGGTGACGGATCATAGAATTGGGCTCACTACTCATCGGCTGACCGAGTTTCTCGATGGCGACCTAGACGAGATGATTGAGGCGCTCGTTGTGAGCGAACAGAGTGAGAGGCTGAAGAAAGCGGAATAGGGGCGGTTTGGGGGCAATGAACACGGCAGCGACTACTTCTCAAGCGCCGCAGCTGATCGATATTCTTCGGCGCTCCACCGCTTTTCTGGCAAGGAACGGAGTCGAGTCCGCAAGGCTTGATGCCGAGGTCTTGCTGGCCGACGTGCTCGAAATGGAGCGTATCCAGCTGTACGTTCAGCATGACCGTCCGCTCATCCACGATGAGTTGGAGCGATACAGGGATGCTCTTAAGCGTCGCGCACGGCGGATGCCAGTGGCGTATGTTACCGGGCGCAAGGAATTCATGTCGCTCGATTTCGCTGTAGACAGCCGCGTGCTGATACCGCGCCCCGACACTGAAGTGCTGGTCGAGGCGGTGTGCAGCCGGCTGGCTGCTTTGGGCATCGATGATCCGATAGTAGTAGACATCGGTACCGGCAGCGGCGCGATAGCGTGTGCCATAGCGCGGGGAGTTCCCGGAGCGCGGGTGCTCGCAACGGACATTTCCGGTGGTGCTCTGGAGGTGGCAGCATCCAATGTGGCGGGATTGGGGCTCACAGGTCGCGTCCTCTTTGCGCAGGGAGACCTGTTTGAGCCTACATCCGGCACAGAGTTCGAGCATATGGATGTGCTGGTGTCCAACCCTCCATACGTGCCGTCGAGCGATATTCCTTCTCTAGCCCCTGAGATATCGCGGTATGAGCCACGCTTGGCACTGGACGGAGGGCCGGACGGCCTGGACTTCTACCGTCGCATTGCTGATGGCGCGCCAAGCCGCCTCACAGGGCGTGGGTTCGTTGCGCTAGAAGTAGGTGAGGGCCAGGCGGCTTCGGTGTCTGATATCCTGGAGCAGGCGGGGTTGGCCGATCTCGAGGCGATTTGCGACTACTCGGGCGCGATTCGCGTTGTTGTCGGCTCGGCGCCGGGAGTCAGGGGTGACACCGATGTGCTGTGACAGTTCTCGCAATGGCGCAACCCCGGTCAACACTGTGCGCATGGCAGTCGATCCAAAGAGCCCGTCTCAGGATCTCGAGGCGCAGCTGTCGTCAGCAGCTGCCATCTTGCGATCGGGCGGGCTCGTTGCATTTCCCACAGAGACTGTGTATGGGCTAGGCGCCAATGCCCGCGACGGACGGGCCGTTGCTCGCATCTTCCAGGCCAAAGGCAGGCCGCAGGACAATCCGCTAATCGTCCACATAGCGTGTCTTGCCGACTTGCGCGCCGTCGTCGCCGACATTACTGATGACGCCTGGGCTCTTGCGCGTGCTTTCTGGCCAGGTCCCCTCACCATTATCCTCCCCGTGGGTGGTGACATTGCCCGAGAGGTCACTGCGGGGGGCGACACAGTTGCGGTTCGAATGCCGTCTCACCCGGTGGCCATGGCGCTGATCCGCGCTTCAGGGCTTCCAGTCGCTGCGCCGTCGGCCAACATATCCGGGCGCCCCAGCCCTACGAGGGCTGATCATGTGTGGGCAGATCTTGCAGGCAGGATTGAGATGATTGTAGATGGCGGACCGGCCGGTATCGGGGTAGAGTCGACTGTGCTAGACATCACATCGTCGCCTCCGATGGTGCTTCGGCCGGGTGGCGTGTCGGTGGAGGAACTCCGCCGCATCGTGCCTGGTGTGTGCGTGTTGCCCCAGTATGGCACGGGCGCTGCCGATGGAGACGAACAGGAAGGGCCGGCGCGCTCGCCCGGGTTGCGCCACGAGCATTATTCTCCCCGGGCCCAGCTGTGGCTGTTCACAGGAGAATGGGAGGCTCAGGTGCAGGCGATCGCCTGCAGGGCCCGGGCTGAGGCAGAGGCGGGCAAGCAGGTAGGGTTGCTGATCAGTGCTGAGACAGCCCAGATGGTGGCGAGAGCCGACATCCCAAACACGGCCGTCATTGCAGAGGTAGGGTCCAGATTCTGCCTGGCATCGGTGGCGTCAAGGCTGTTTGCCGCTATGAGGCAACTGGATAGCGAGGGCGTCCAGATCATACTGGCCGAATCCTACGATACTGCCGGGGTTGGCCTGGCCGTAATGAATAGGCTGGTGAGATCGGCGGGAGGAAGGCTTGTCGGCCCGGGCGAATCAGGCAGGAAATGAGCTTTTTTCAGCGAAATTCATCGCACGGACGGTGAATGAGATGCCGCGACGGATCCTCCTGGTGTGTAGCGGAAACACCTGCAGAAGCGCGATGGCTGAGGCCATAGTCAGGAACCTCATCGAATCCGGTTCGTACCCCGAGGACTGGACGGTCGAATCCGCGGGCATCAGCGCCGTGGACGGCGATCCGGCAACTGATAATGCTGTAGCCGTCCTGGCCGAGCTGGGGCTGGATCTTGCAGGCCACCGTGCGCGCACACTTACGCCCGAGATGGTCTCGCAGGCCGACACTATTCTGGCAATGGAACGCAGGCATCTCCAGCGCATTCTGGAGCTCGATCCGCTGGCCGCGCCCCGCGCGTGCCTTCTTGCCGGGTCCGACATCGCCGATCCGTTCGGCGGCGGGGTTGAGGTCTACCGGTACGCCAGAGATGAGATACGAAGTTCTATCGCAGCCAGACTGGGATGATGGAGAGCGGAGGTGGTGACTGATTGAGAATCGCTGTCGGGTCCGACCACGCAGGTTTCGACGCGAAACAGGACGTATTGCGGACGCTGAAGGAACAGGGGCACGAAGTCCGCGACATGGGTGCGTATTCGCGCGAGAGTGTTGACTACCCCGATATCGCTGTGGCCGTGTCAGAAAGTGTCGCGCGAGGCGAAGCCGATCGCGGCATTCTTGTGTGCGGCACCGGTATCGGCATGTCGATAACGGCCAACAAGGTTCGCGGCATCCGAGCTGCGCTGTGCCACGACGAGTTCACTGCACGCGCGGCGCGCGAACACAACGACGCCAACGTCTTGGCGGTGGGGGCGCGCACTATCTCCGTCCATGCAATCCTGCGTATTGTCGACATCTTCCTCACTGCCCAGTTCGCGGGGGGTCGCCATGCCGCAAGGGTTCAGAAGATCGCAGAGTGTGAAAGTAAATACGGGGGGTGTTAGCCACGGGAAAGGTTCACGTAATAGATCATCCGTTGATCCAGCACAAGATAACGCTGATAAGAGACAAGAACACCGGACCCAAGGACTTCCGCGATCTCGTGGGAGAGGTAGCCATGCTCATGGCGTACGAGGTGACGCGTGATCTGGTTTGCGAGACTGTTGAAGTTGAAACCCCTATTGGACAGGCGACCGGCAAGCAGCTCGCCGGCAAGAAGGTCGGAGTCGTCGCCATTCTCCGAGCCGGCCTGGGCATGGTGGATGCGGTACTGAAGCTGATTCCAGCTGCCAAGGTTGGGCACATCGGCCTGTACCGCGATCCCGATACGCTCCGTCCAGTGGAATACTATTGCAAGCTTCCGCCCGATGTGTCAGAACGAGAGCTGATCTTGCTGGATCCGATGCTCGCCACAGGCGGATCGGCCTGTGCCGCAATACAGTTCGCCAAGGACAGGGGCGCAAACAGCATTAAGCTTGTCAACTTGATCGCGGCGCCGGAAGGCATACGGTTGGTGCAGCAGACCCATCCCGACGTGGACATATACGTGGCGGCGGTCGATCAATGTCTGAACTCGCACGGATACATCGTGCCTGGACTGGGAGATGCAGGCGACCGGCTGTTCGGCACCAAATAGGAGAAGACCGAACTCGTGAGGTGGAGAGTGTGAGCCAGTCGCAACGTCCCCCCTGGGACGCCTATTTCCTGGAGATCGCGCGTGTAGTGGCAAGCAGGTCTACATGCCTCCGCCGGCAGGTGGGGGCGGTTGCCGTACGTGATAGGCAGATTCTGGCGACTGGCTACAATGGCGCGCCTTCCGGCCTCAGGCATTGTGGCGAGGTCGGGTGCATTCGCGAATCGATGCAGGTGCCGTCGGGTGAAAGGCACGAGCTCTGTCGCGGCCTGCACGCGGAACAGAATGTGATTATCCAGGCGGCTCTGCATGGGGTAGCTCTGTCGCGCGCTACTGTGTACTGCACGCATCATCCGTGCGTAGTCTGTTCCAAGATGATGATTAACGCTGGCGTAACCAGGGTCGTGTACTCCGGCGGCTACCCGGACAGGCTGTCCTGTGAGATGCTCGCCGAGGCAGGCGTACAACTGGTGCAGGCGCCTTAACGTAGGAGTGCTTCAACTTGACTAGGTACCTGGGAGCGCTGTTGCTCTCTACTGCATGCTCATGGCTCCTTACTCCCGAGATGAGGAAGATCGCGCTGGCCCGCGGTATTGTGGATCATCCTAGAGGCCGACACATCCACGCCCAGCCCGTTCCGTTTCTCGGGGGAGTGGCCATGTACGCGGCCTTCTTTATCGCTGCAATGACATTCGGACGGCCCGATAGAAACACATTGGGGCTTCTAACCGGAGGGGCATTCACGGTTGCGCTGGGCATAGCCGACGACAGGGCTGAGCTGAGAGCCCGGCACAAGCTTCTCGGCCAGATAGCAGCGGCAGTGATTGTGGTTTTGTTCGGAGTGAAGATCGAGTTCGTCACGAACCCGTTCGGAGGCATGATATACCTCGGCGTTTTCTCAATACCCATCACTGTTGTGTGGATCGTGGCCTTCATGAACGTCGTCAACTTCATTGACGGGCTGGACGGCCTGGCGGCCGGGGTTTCGGCCATCGGTTCATTCGCAATGGCGGCGGCGGCGCTCGGAAATCACCAGTCTAGGCTGGCAGTGCTGTCGCTTGCCCTCGCCGGCAGCGCCCTTGGTTTCTTGCGGTATAACTTCAATCCCGCCAAGATATTCATGGGCGACGCCGGCGCCATGTTCCTGGGGTTCACGATCGCCGGGATCTCGGCCATAGGCGCGCTGAAGACCCCGGCCACGCTGGTTCTGGCAGTGCCGGTCATAGTCATGGGAGTTCCCGTGCTCGACACCGCTTTTGCCATATTCCGCCGTGTTCGGCGCGGAGTGCCTGTATCGAGCGCCGATCGCGACCACGTGCACCACAGGCTGCTGGCCATGGGGATGACTCAGCGTCAGGCGGTGCTCACTCTCTATGCAGTAAGTGCCCTGCTTGCAGCCACTGCGTGCGGCGTTGTTGCTGTTGATCCGCGTCTTGGCATAGGTGGCACGGTAACTGCGTTCTGTGCCCTGATAATCGTTGGGGGCAGGTCGGGGGTGCTCAAGTCGGAAATACGCCGCCGGGACTAACTTGCACGGAGGTCCATGAATGCGACATATCAAAGTCCTCTCAGTCTTTGGAACTAGGCCCGACACAATCAAACTGGCTCCTGTTGTCAATGAACTATCCAAGTATCCCGAGTTGATCGATTCCGTGACCTGCGGAACTGCGCAGCACAGAGAGATGATGGATCAAGTGCTCGGCGTTTTCGGCATAACTCCCGACTACGATTTAGGAGTCATGCGCGATGACCAGACGCTTTTCGACATCGCCGAGCGAGGCCTTCGCGGGTTACAGGAGGTGCTTGAGCGAGAGCGCCCAGACATTACTTTGGTTCATGGCGACACGTCTACCGCATTTGTGGGCGCGCTGGCGTCGTTCTACTGCAAAGTCAAGGTCGGGCATGTCGAGGCAGGACTGCGGACCAATCAGAAGTACGACCCGTTTCCGGAAGAGATGAACCGAAGGCTCGTAGGATGCCTTTCGGACCTGCATTTCGCTCCAACTGGTGAGCACCTCGGCAACCTGCTGCGGGAGAATTTCCCCCGATCGAACATATACGTCACAGGGAACACTGTAGTCGATGCGGTTCTGGCTGTTTCCGCTGCCCGAAAGGGCTTTGCCGATGCGAGGCTCGCATCTATCGATTTCACGGGAAGGCGCCTGGTTCTGGTAACTGCTCACCGGCGCGAGAATATCGGAGAGCCTTTGGAGGCCATCTGCGGCGCTGTGCGCGATGTGCTCGGCGAGTTCCCCGACACTTTGGTGGTTATGCCTGTTCATCCCAACCCACGGGTTCGAAGCACGGTAGTTCGTGAGCTATCCGGGGTTGACAGGTGCTATCTGATCGACCCGGTAAGCTACCCCGACATGGTCGGCTTGATGCAGAGATGCTTTATGGTCATGACCGATTCCGGGGGCCTGCAGGAGGAAGCCCCCGCGCTGGGCAAGCCTGTACTGGTGCTTCGTCGTACGACTGAACGACCTGAAGGGTTACGTGCGGGCACCCTGAGACTGGTGGGCGTATCCAGAGAAGGTATCCGCACAGAGGCAGGGATTCTTCTGTCGAATACAGAAAAGTATCGCCAAATGGCGGAATCCCCTAACCCTTATGGAGACGGCAAGGCATCTAAGCGAATCGTCAGTGGAATATTGCATCATTTCGGCATGGTTGATGAGCGCCCAGCTGATTTTGCCTAGCGGAGCAGCGGATTACATATCTTACTAGTTGTGCGCCGACGTGCCGCGGTGCTACACTACCCGGGGGTATTGGGCCATCTTTCAGGCGATTGGATTGTGATTGGGGGCAGTCGGCGTGGAGGCTCTGATCATCAGGGGCGGAAGGCCTTTGAATGGGGAAGTGCGTGTGGGGGGCGCGAAGAACGCGTCGCTTCCGATAATCGCCGCTTCACTCCTTGCGCCCGGATCATCGAGCATTGAGGATGTTCCGCGTCTTAAGGACATCGACACCATGTGCGGGGTGCTATCGTCGCTGGGCGCCAGGGTGTCTCGCTCACCTAAGATCATCGCCGTAGATGCCTCCGACATATCCTCAGTGGAACCCCCATATGAACTCGTCAGGGCAATGCGCGCCTCGTTTCTGGTCATGGGGCCGCTGCTCGCGCGGATGGGGCGAGTGCGCGTTTCTCTTCCCGGAGGATGCGCAATCGGATCGCGTCCCATCGATCTGCACCTTAAGGGGTTGGCCGCGCTTGGGGCCGAGATCGACATGGGCTACGGTCAGATAGAGGCAAGAGCCGCCCGGCTCACCGGAGCTCGGGTCTATCTTGACTTTCCCAGCGTCGGGGCGACTGAGAACATCATGATGGCGGCAGTGCTGGCGTCCGGCATGACGCTCATCGAAAATGCTGCTCAGGAACCTGAGGTAGTGGACTTGGCCAACTTCCTGAACTCCATGGGGGCGCACGTAAGGGGAGCGGGCACTAATGTGCTGCGAATAGAGGGTGTGGCTGAGCTTGAGCCTGCGTGCCACATGGTGATTCCCGATCGGATCGAGGCCGGCACGCTGATGGTGGCTGCGGCCATGACCCGTGGTTCGCTGGCCATCGACAACGTGGTCGACGAACACCTGAAGCCGATCACGGCGAAACTGCGGGAAGCCGGCGTTTCGGTGGAAGAGCGCGACGATGGCTCGATATATGTGGAAATGCGTCAACGCCCTACCGGCATCGATATCAAGACCATGCCATACCCCGGATTCCCCACCGACCTTCAGGCGCAGTTCATGGCGCTTACATCGATCAGCTCAGGTTCATCGGTGATAACCGAAACCGTCTTTGAGAACCGCTTCATGCACGTGTCTGAGCTGGCCAGGATGGGCGCTTCGATAAAGATCGACGGCCGGAGTGCGATGATAGAGGGTCAACCCGGCCTGTCGGCGGCTCAGGTGAGATGCACAGACCTGCGGGCCGGCGCTGCATTGGTGCTGGCCGGCCTAGTCGCCTCGGGCGAGACTGTCGTGTCGGACGTGTACCATGTGGACCGCGGCTACGAAAGGCTCGAAGAGAAGCTGGCCCGGGCAGGGGCCGATATTCGCCGCTTGACCGAATCCGAGGTCGAGAAGGCGGTCTAGCCTATCTCAGCCGTCGGATCCTGCCTTCCATTTTGTCCCCTCTGCTTCAGCCCATTCGTCTCACATTCATCTGTTCTAGCTTTCCCGGCCACGAATAGACTGTACGGCTTTCCGCCTGGGCGGAGGAGGTACAGCTGTGGCAAGGACTGCTAGCATACTTGTCGCCCTGTGCGTGGGCGTAATGCTCCTGATTCCCGCCTCCATCGCTCTGCTCGTGCGTCCTCTTAGTCTGGTCCGGCCCACCGACATATGGATATCCGTATGGGACCACTCTGCGCGTGTCGTACGGCGTCTTTCTCTTCAGGACTACCTTGTGGGAGTAGTGGCTGCGGAGATGCCGGCATCGTTCGAGTTGGAAGCGCTGAAAGCCCAGGCCGTGGCTGCGAGAACTTACACGCTGCGACGGCTCGCAAATGATGCGGCACGCATGGCCAATGAGCATCCGAGCGGCGCTCAGATCTGCACCGATCCCTCTCACTGCCAGGCGTGGAATTCCCGCGAGGAGCTAGTAGGCAAGTGGGGCAAAGCGGCGTATCTGCCGAACATACGAAAGGTGATTGCCGCCGTGGAATCCACCTACGGGTTAGTGATGACATACAATGGCCAGCTCATCGACGCCGTATACCACTCGTGTTGCGGAGGAATGACGGAAGACGCGGCAGAGGTCTGGGGGCGAAGGATACCATATCTGGTCCCTGTGGCTTGCGGATGTGGGCGCCGGGGTGTGGAGCTAGCCGAGACCCGCGCAGTAGATAACGCTCATCTTCTCGCAGCGCTGGGCATCGGAGCGCGCGGTGTGCCCGCCATGGCGTCGGGAGTAAGGGTGGCGGCGCGCACAGGCACCGATCGCGCCAGCATCGTGTCCGTGTACGGCGTTCCGGTATCTGCAGCCCAGCTACGGAAGACTTTATCTTTGAAGTCTACTCGCATCGTCATCAGCTCTGAGGGTGGCAAGACGATCTTTCGGACTACCGGGTACGGGCATGGTGTGGGGATGTGCCAGTGGGGCGCCGCGAGCATGGCGCAGAGGGGCGATACGTTCGACGTGATCCTGCGCCACTACTACACGGGTGTAAGAATACAGCAGATCGCCTCAGGGGAAAAATAGCCCTGAGGTGGTTTTATGAGACTTTCCTTCCTCAAGAACTACAGAAGGACTCTACCGATTGTGTGGGCGGTCTGCTTCGCTCTGGGCTTCGTAGTAGGAGCGTGGATCGGCCCAGGCATCACAAGTACGGCGGGCAGGCGCGCCACGACCGGCCAGGCTTCGCCGGCCCAGACCGTGTCGTCTGCGGATATCACGTCGGCACAGGGGCAACCGGATGACGACTCTAGGGCCCAGGATTCACAGGCGATGGAAGCTCTCGACGTGCCGGCAAGAGAGCCGGAGACCATGATAATGCCCGCCAAGGGCAAGACGGTTGGCGCGTACGGCTGGTACAGAGATCCGGTCACAGATGACTGGCGGTTCAGAGACGGGTTGGACATCTCATGCGCTCCCGGAACTAGTGTAGCGGCGGCGCTGTCGGGGACTGTGACTGGGGTATCGCGTGCGCAGGGCGGCGGATACTCTGTAAGCCTGAAGAATGCAGGGGACGTGAACACCACGTACTCCAACCTGAGAGCGGTGTGGGTCGATGTGGGGCAGCAGGTGGCGGCCGGGAAGTATCTTGGCGATATCGGCGCCGCCTCGTCTGCGTCAGGAGGTGTACTTCGGTTCACGGTCGAATGTGACGGCCAGTCCCTAGACCCGGCCGTATGCCTGGGACAACGCTTCTAGCTCTAGCATAATCCACCCCTGTACGAATATAGATCTAGCAAACGACAGGGGGGAGGCCGGACGCCAGATGAGGGAGTATATCCGCCGGCGCGTCCTCGAAATAACCGACCACATGCTGGAGACTAGGGCGACTGTGCGTCAAACGGCGCGCCTGTTCAACGTGAGCAAGAGTACAGTCCATAAGGACGTGACTGAGAGGCTTCCCTCGATCAGCAAGCAACTGGCGAGAAAAGTCAAGAAAATTCTGGACCAGAACAAAGCGGAGAGGCACATCAGGGGCGGTGAGGCCACGCGGCGTAAGTACCGTGCGAGCGGCAGAGCGTGACCATTTGACAGGTTGCGCGACTTGGCGGGCGCGCGTGGCGCGTGGAAGGTAGGGTGAGCTATGGCTTGGTCCTTCGCCGATGTCGGAGTAGATCTAGGCACAGAGAGAGTACGGGTTGCGGTGCGCGGCAGGGGCGTTATCATCGATGAGCCCTCTGCCGTCGCTGTTAACAGGCAGACCGGTCTGTTTGTCGCCGCTGGCCACCAGGCAGAGGAACTGCTGGCGGATGATCCGTACAAGTTAGTGCGGCTCAGGCCCCTGTCGAATGGGGCCGTGGGCAGGTACGACTGCGCTCTGATGCTCCTGCGCAGTGTGATGTCGCGGGCTGTAGGGGGAAGAGGCCTAGCCAGGCCCAGAGTGGCTATGTCGGTTCCGGCTCGGCCTTCGCAGGTGGAGAAGCGAACGTGGTTACAGGTTGCCATAGAGTCGGGCGCGCGCGCGACCGCCCTCGTTGAGGCCCCCATGGCAGCGGCAATCGGCGCCGGAGTCGATGTTTTGGAGCCAAGCGGTGCTATGGTGGTGGATGTAGGGGCTCAAGTCACAGACATGGGCGTGATATCGACCGGCGGGATTGTCGTGTCGGACAGGCTCAAGATCGCCGGAACGTCGATGGACAGAGCGATACAGGTGCACGCCCGAGACGTGCACGGGTTAGTGCTGGGTCAGCGTTCAGCTGAGAAGCTCAAGATTGAGCTGGGGGCTGAGGCATGGACCGGGCAGGAGGCATCAGCCGTTGCGCACGGCCGGAATCTTGCCGACGGGTTGCCCAGGGCGGAGGCATTCTGCGCGCGAGAGATATCGTCGGCTCTTGAACGCCCGATCAATCAGATAATCGAATCTGCCCGATGCGTGTTTGGATGCACCCCTCCCGAGCTGGCTGCGGACATTGCCGCGGGCGGCATTATTCTCACTGGGGGTGGGTCGCGTTTGGCCGGGCTCAGTGGACTCATGAGCGAGAGGATGGGAGTTGCGTTCAGGGTCGCGCTTGATCCGGACACCTGCGTGATTCGGGGCATCGGAGAGCTGCTTCATGGGATGGATCCCCGCGTGACATGCGCATGGAAGGGCGTATGATGTGTGGTATGATACAGAGCAGGAGCCATGAGAGAGGGGCGTTGCGGTCTACGATGCACAAGAGATTGGTTGATAGAACTGCAGCGACTGCGGCGACTGCAATGATTGCTGCAGTCGCAATTGTCATGTTGTGTGGGTCTATGTTCTGGGGCCCTAGCGTGTATGCCGCCCAAGAGAGGGTTGACACGATCGACGTGTCGGAGCTGAGGCCTGGCATGAAGGGACATGGTATGACCGTGTTTCGCGGCCTGGAGCCGGAGAGCTTCGACGTCGAGGTGATAGGGATCATCCGCCGAGGGGGCCAGCTGGGCAACATGGTACTAGTGCGAGTATCCGGCGCGGCCGTCGAGGCGGCGGGCGGAGTCGCCGAAGGTATGAGTGGCAGTCCCGTATATGTAGGTGGCAAGCTGGCTGGAGCGATAGCATACGTGTTCCCCGGAAGCGACCATTTCGTTGCCGGCGTGACTCCTATTGCCGATATGCTCAGGATGTTGGACTACCCTGACGCCCTAGGCGCCTTTGAGGAGGTCCCGGCGGGCGCGCGCGCGGCCACTTCCTTGGTTGTAAGCGGCCTATCCGGGCGGGCCCTGGGGCGGTTATCTGAGGCTCTTGAGCGGTTTGGAGCGACTGTCCGGCCCGCGGCCAGCTTCGGCCTGGGGGCGGGGGCAGGAGCGTCGGAGTGGGTAGGACGGACCGGATCGACAGGCTCGTCTGAGTCGGTGAGCGGTGGTCGCCCGGCGCAGGAGATCAAGCCAGGCTCAGCCATTGCACTCCAGCTTGCGCAGGGCGACGTAGAAATCACCGCTTTTGGCACAGTGACCTATGTGGAAGGCGACAAGTTCCTGGCCTTTGGCCATCCCGTGCTGGGAAACG
>DAOTAC010000026.1:0-13252 GCA_035382325.1 Bacillota bacterium
CAAGGGCGAAGCCTGCGAGGTCCAGAAGGTATTCCAGGGCCACTTCCATATGAACCTAGTGGTCGTGGATGCGCGGGACCGCTTCCTGGGCCGGCTGGCCGGCGTAGTGGACCCCGAGGCCAAGCGGAAGATAATTGGCGAGGAATTCATCCGGGTTTTCGAAGAGGAGGCCCGCCGGCTGGGCGATGTACGTTACTTGGTGCAGGGGACGATCTACCCCGACGTGCTCGAAAGCCAGTCGCAGGGCCGCGGCGGGGCCGGGGTGAAGAGCCACCACAATGTGGGCGGGCTTCCCGAGAATCTCCGCTTCGAACTAGTGGAGCCGCTCAGACATCTGTTCAAGGAGGAGGTCCGCCGAGCGGGCGCGGCGCTTGGCCTTCCCCAGTCGGTAGTAGGTAGGCAACCGTTCCCAGGCCCCGGGCTCGCAGTCAGGATCGTGGGAGAGGTGACCCGCGAGAGGCTGGAGGTTCTGCGCGAAGCCGATGCCATAGTGCGGGATGAGATCGAAAAGCTCGCGGCGGCCGGCGGTGTGTGGCAGTATTTCGCCATCCTTCCTACGATACGAAGCGTTGGCATAGTGGTGGAGGAAGGTTCTAGAGCGCGGTCGTACTCCCACATGATTGCGGTGCGCGCCGTGACGAGTGAGGATGCGATGACGGCTGAGTGGGCACGCCTTCCCCACGATGTGCTGGATGCGATTTCGAGAAGGATTGTCTCGGAAGTCCCCGGCGTTAACAGGGTGGTGTACGACATCACGTCCAAGCCCCCGTCTACTATCGAATGGGAGTAGGGCACGAAATTGCGTACTCGGCTTTCGACATCGTCCA
The DNA here is from genome assembly GCA_035382325.1 of Bacillota bacterium. Taxonomy (GTDB): domain Bacteria; phylum Bacillota; class DTU025; order DTU025; family DTU025; genus UBA5389. The sequence continues at coordinate 828 of DAOTAC010000026.1, forward strand.
GATCACTCTTTGCCGACCTCAGCCTGGTCGGCATATGCGTGGTGTGGGGCACAAGCTTTGCGATTGTCAAGAGCGTGGTCGGAGATATCAATCCCGCCACGTTCATTGCAGTTCGATTCGGAATTGCGTCGATTATCCTGGGGTTGATCGCCAGCCCACGCCTGAAGAGGCTTGATAGACGCACGTGGACGGCAGGCCTGTTGCTGGCGGTTCCGCTCATAGCCGGGTTTCTCACGCAGACTTACGGCCTGAAGGCCACGACTGCCTCTAAGGCCGGCTTTATCACAGGGATGCACGTTGTGTTCACTCCGCTTCTGGAGTATACGATTGGGCGCAGGAAGGTACTGCCGTATCAGACTGCGGGGGTAGCTGTAGCCTTAGTCGGACTGGGATTACTCACACTTGAAGGTTTCGGGCGTCCGTCAGCGGGCGATCTGCTCGTCCTGGCGTGTGCGTTCGCCTTTGGGCTTCACATTGTCATGCTGGGGCACTACTCGCCCAGGCACGACGGGTTCCTGCTTTCGTTCACTCAGATGGTATGGTCGGCGGTTCTCGCCGCTGTGATTTCCGGACGCGACATGGCCCAGGCGTTGTCGTTCGGCCCCGAGGTGGTGTGGTCCGTCACATATCTTGGCGCCACGGGCACCGCCCTAGCCTACCTTGTCCAGACAATTGCGCAGAAATACACTCCGCCAACGAGGGCGGCTCTGATAATGCAGTCGGAGCCGGTGTTTGCCGCGCTATTCGCGTGGCTTTTGATTGGAGAGCGCATGGCTGCAAAGCAGTTCGCCGGCGCGGCGTTGATACTCCTCGGCATACTCGTGTGCCAGATAGGCGATATTGCACGACCGCAGGAGGTGTGATGGTGTTGAGAATAGTCGAAATGGCTCTTGACCGGGCGCGTGCCGCCGGGGCATCCTATGCGGACGCACGATCGCTGCAGCAGGCCGACGAGGGCCTGACCGTGCGAAACGGTCACGTGGAGCAGGCACGCAGCGGCATGTCATACGGGCTTGGCGTAAGGGTGCTGGTGGACGGACAATGGGGTTACGCCGCAGGTAGTGTCGTATCGGAGGCGGAGGCAGCCCGTCTTGCCGGCCTCGCTGTGGAGATCGCCAAAGCTAGCAGCGTGGTTCGCAAGCGCGAGGTGAGGCTGGCGCCTGTGCCTCCGGCGGTCGACACTTGGGAATCGCCCTGCCGGATCGATCCCTGGTCTGTGCCGACGTCGCGCAAGGTGGATATGCTGCGCGAGGCCTGCAAAGCTGCACAGTCCGGAGGAAGCGATGTACGAGTCGCCATGGCGTACATGCGGGCCATCCGCGAGGTGAAGAACTATGCAAGCACTGAAGGGGCGCGGATCACTCAGACGTCTACCATTACGTCGGCGGGTGTGCGTGCAGTGGCGGTGGGAGCAGGAGAGATGCAGATACGGTCGTATCCTGGAACCTTCGACGGCAACGTGCGCCAGGCCGGGTACGAGTTTGTCGAGGAGATGGACCTAGCTGCAAATGCCAAACGCGTCGGAGCGGAGGCACAGGCGCTGCTCTCGGCGGAGCAGTGCCCTTCCGACACAATGACATTGATCCTTGGCACGAACCAGCTCGCCCTGCAGATCCACGAATCGTGCGGGCACCCCACCGAACTTGACCGCGTTTACGGAACTGAGGCATCTTTTGCGGGAACGAGCTTTCTCACCACCGAAAAGCTGGGCAGCTACAGATATGGCTCAAAGTTTGTGAACTTGTACGCCGACTCCCAAATCCCGGGCGGGCTGGGTACTTTCGCATACGACGACGAGGGAACGCCTGCATGCCATAGTTATCTTGTGAAAGACGGCATACTTGTGGGCTACTTGATGTCGCGGGAGACCGCGCATGACCTCGGAACGGTGAGCAATGGTGCCATGCGCGCCAGCGGATGGGACAGGATGCCCATCATCCGCATGACCAACATCTGTCTTGAGCCGGGTAACGACACTTTGGAATCGCTGATTGCCGGAACTGACGACGGCGTCTTCATGGACGGAATCAAGAGCTGGAGCATAGACGATAGGCGACTCAACTTCCAGTTTGGCTCGGAGATAGGCTACCGAATTCGCAACGGCCAGCTCGCCGAGATGGTTAAGAACCCCACCTACACAGGGATAACCCCTGAGTTCTGGGGCTCGTGCGACGGAATCGCCGGCCCCGAGGAGTGGGTACTGTGGGGAGTGCCCAATTGCGGCAAGGGCGAACCTCTTCAGATCATGCGGGTGGGCCATGGCACATCGCCTGCGAGGTTCAGAAACGTGAAGGTGGGTGTGGGAAGATGGTAGGAAAGGATCGGGCGCTCAGTGTGTGCGAGACCGCGATTTCCGCCTGCGGCGCCGATGCGGCAGAAGTGGTACTCATGCTGGAGACCGACAGCTTGACGAGGTTCGCCAATTCCGAAATCCATCAGAACACGACTGTCGATGACGCTACGCTTTTCGTCCGCGCGGTGCTCGGCACGAGAGCCGGCTGGGCCTCAACCAATCAGATCACCCACGATGCCGTACAGGAAGCTGCGCTGCGAGCTGTGCAGATGGCACGCGTTCAGCCGGAGAACCCCGATTCGCCGGGCCTGGCCGATCCTGCGAAATACGAAGAGGCCGACGGGTATGACGAGCGAACTGCAGCTTTCACCCCAGCTGACAGAGCGCAGGCCGTGAGCCGCATAATACGACAGGCGGACGTGCATGGGCTCAATGCTTCCGGATCGCTGAGGACGCGAGTGACGGAAGTAGCGGTGGCTAACTCCAGAGGCGTCAGGGCGTGGACCCGTGGGACGGATGCCTCATTGATAACAGTGGTAATGACGGGGTTCGAGTCCGATGCCGGGTCAGGCTACGCCGAGGCGGCTTCTCGGCGCGTGGGCGACCTTGACTTCGACACCCTGGGCGCTACGGCTGTCCATAAGTGCCTTTCCACGCGGCGCCCTCAGGATGTGGAACCGGGCGAGTACGTTGTGGTTATGGAGCCTTCGGCTGTTGCCACAGCCATGCAGATGCTTGCGTACATGGGCATGAACGGGATATCTTTCGTAGAAGGCAGGAGCTACGCCAGCGGGCGACTGGGGACGAAAGTTACGTCGGAGATGGTCACGATCGCCGACGACTGGCGCGACCCCGATACCTCACCCCTGCCATTCGATTTCGAGGGTACTCCCAGGCAGAGGGTGACCCTGATCGAGCAGGGGACGGCCTCTGGAATGATCTATGATAGGAGCGCGGCCGCCAGGGCTAACACGAAGTCTACGGGGCATGCTGTTCCCGGAGGCGGAATGCCGGGCGGCTATCCTTTGCATCTTGTGATGAACGCCGGCGATTCCAGCATTGAAGAGATGGTTGCCGGCACAGAGCGGGGGATATACATCACGCGGTTTAACTACGCCAATCCGGTCCACCCGGTGAAGACCATCTTCACCGGTATGACCAAAGACGGCACGTTCCTAATTGAGGATGGCAGAATCGGTCGTCCTTTGAGGAATCTGAGATTCACCGACTCCATTCTGGACGGGCTGTTTGCAAGCATAACGGATGTTTCGCGTGATACGGGGCTGTTGCCCACGGGCAACGGCATGTCCATATACCGCGCGCCGGCCATCCGGGCGCGGCTGCAAGTTACAGGATCAACGGTCTAGGCAAAGAGGAGCTGACAATGGATCATGAATGCGGAATGCGGTTCGACGGTTAGGGTTCGGATAGCGCCTTCGCCCACAGGCAATTGCCATGTGGGCACCGCGCGCACTGCGCTCTATAACATGCTTTACGCCAGGAAATACGGCGGTAAGTTCATCCTCAGAATCGACGACACCGATCTCAGCCGCAGCACAAAGGAGTCGGAAGAGGGTGTGCTCGAAGGACTGAGATGGCTCGGGATAAAGTGGGACGAAGGCCCGGATGTCGGAGGGCCCTACGGACCCTATCGCCAGATGGAGCGCGCATACACGTATCGCGAGGTCGCAGATAGGCTGATGGCAGAGGGCAAGGCTTACCGATGCTACTGCACACCCGAGGAACTGGAAGCTGAGCGTAGAGAGGCGTTGGCGGTCGGCAAGCCCCCACGCTACTACGGCAAGTGCAGGAACCTTGCGCCTGAAGAGTGCGCCAAGCTCGAGGCGGAGGGCAGAAAGCATGTCATCAGGCTGCGAGCGCCCGATAAGATCCTGACCTTCGTCGACCTGCTCCGCGGGCATCAACAGAAGGACATGGGCGAGCGCGGCGATTTCGTGATAGTCAAGTCCGACGGCAGCCCGGTCTACAACTTCGCCACAGTCGTCGATGAGCACTACATGGCTATGACTCACGTGTTCCGCGCTGTGGAGCACCTCACCAACACCTTCGACCAGCTGGCCGTGTATGAGGCAATGGGGTGGGATCCACCCCAGTTCGGGCACTTGACGCTCATGCTCAACCCCGACCGCACCAAGATTTCGAAGCGCGCGGGGGCCGTGTACATCGGCGAGTTTCGCGACATGGGGTACCTTCCGGAAGCTCTGGTGAACTTTCTTGCGCTTCTGGGCTGGAACCCCGGCACTGAACAGGAGATCTTCAGCATGGATGAGCTGGTCGAGGCTTTTTCCGTGGAGACGCTTTCGCGGTCGGACGCCGTGTTTGACATCAAGAAACTCGACTGGTTTAACGGGGTGTACATCCGGAGCTTGACGCCTGAGGACCTGGCCGCCAGGGTGCGCCCGTTCATGGAGAAGGCCGGGTACGCCACTTCAGACCAGGCGTTCCTGGAGAAGGCCGTCACGTTGGTCACCGACAGGCTGGGCAAGCTGACCGAGGCCCCGGACATGCTCGGGTTCCTCTTCGTTGACAGGGTCGATCTGGCCAGGGAATCGTTTGCCGGGAAGGGCAAGCTCACACCTGGCGACATCGCTGGAGCCCTTGTGGAGTGCGAGCGCGTTCTTGGCGGGCTGGATCAGTGGACCCACGAGGATATTGAGGCATCACTGCGCGCCTTGGCGGAGTCGCTTGGTTGGAAGGTAGGCGATCTGCTCATGCAGGTGCGTGTGGCCATTACCGGCCGGCGGGTTACCCCGCCTCTATTTGAAAGCCTTGTTCTGCTGGGGCGGGAAAAGTCTATGGCTCGCATTGCCCGGGCCACTCGGGCCCTGGAGGAATAGGCGCATGGGCGCTGATCTTCTTGACGGGTTGAACCCACCGCAAAAAGAGGCCGTCGTGTGCACCGACGGCCCCCTTCTCATACTTGCAGGTGCCGGAAGCGGCAAGACGAGGGTGCTCACCCACCGTGTTGCCTACTTAATCTCCCATGCAGGTGTACCACCCTACAGGATTCTGGCCGTGACGTTCACCAACAAGGCTGCGGCCGAGATGAAAAGCCGGGTGGCGGGGCTTGCGGGGCCGGCGGCGCGGTGGGTATGGGTGTCGACATTCCACTCGTTCTGCGCGCGCATACTGCGCGAAGATATCGAGGCGCTGGGCTACAAGAAGAGCTTCACCATTCTGGATGAGTCGGACCAGACGACCGTGATCAAGCGCTGTCTGAAACAGCTGAATGTGTCAGGCGACATGTTCCGGCCGCAGTCGGTGTTGGCCGCGATAGGCGCGGCCAAGAATGAGCTCATGGATGTGGAAGTCTTTCGGGAGAGCGCGCGCGATGTGAGGCAACGGACCATCGTCCAGCTATACGAGGCTTATCAGGGTGTATTGGCGCGCGACAATGCCCTGGATTTCGACGACTTAATCATGATTGCAGTGCGTCTGTTCAGGGAGCGGCCTGATGTGCTGGAGAAGTACCGTAACCGGTTCACGTACATCATGGTCGTCGAATACCAAGACACCAACCATGCCCAGTACATGTTGGTCAAGCTGCTTGCGGCCAGAACTCGAAACTTGTGTGTGGTGGGCGATGATGATCAGTCCATTTATGAGTGGCGGGGAGCGGATATCCGCAACATCCTGGAGTTTGAGCGGGACTACCCGGAGGCGCGCGTGGTGAAGTTGGAGCAGAACTACCGCTCAACCCAGACGATTCTGGATGCGGCCTGTCATGTCATCGCCAACAACCGCGACAGGAAGAGTAAGTCGCTCTGGACTGCTCGCGAGCCGGGCGCGAAGATCGCCCTGTACAGTGCGGACACGGAGAAAGACGAAGCTCGTTTCATTGCCGACGAACTCGACCGCCTGATTGTAGCCGAGGGTCGATGCTATGGCGACTTCGCCGTGCTATACAGGATGAACGCGCAGTCGCGCGCTATAGAGGAAGTGCTGGTAAACAGGGGAATACCATACAGGATTGTGGGAGGCCTCAAGTTCTACGAACGGCGCGAGATCAAGGATGTTTTGGCGTACCTGCGAGTGATTGAGAACCCGGAGGACTCGGTGAGCCTGGAGCGAATAATCAACGTGCCCAGGCGTGGAATAGGCGATTCCACTTTGTCTGCGGCCCGGGCGTTGGCGCAGCAGAAGGGCCTGCCGCTCCTCGAAGGCGTGAAGATGGCGACCGAGTCGACGGAGCTCACGACGCGGGCGCGAGCCGCGCTGGCCGATTTCCTTGCGACGATGTCGCGTCTTTGGCCGCTTCGGGGCGAGAAAACGGTGTCGCAGATCACAAGAGCAGTGCTTGATGAAACGGGTTACTTGGCAGAACTGGAGCGGGAGCAGACCATTGAAGCCGAGGGCAGGATCGAGAACCTGAAGGAACTGATCACTGTCACGCAGGAGTTCGAGTCGAGGCATGCTGCGCAGGGCACAGGGGCCGAGGCGGGGGTCGGGGCGGGCCCGGAAGGCGCGCAACTTGAGGTACATGCGTCCGGCCCCAACGATCTCGCAGCCTTCTTGGAGGAGGTTTCGCTCCTCACTGACCTAGATAGGGCGGACCTTTCGACTGACCAGGTGACGCTAATGACTTTGCATTCGGCCAAGGGGCTGGAATTCCCGGTGGTCTTCATGGCGGGCATGGAAGAGAACGTGTTCCCGTTGGCGCGTTCGGCCTATGACCCGGCGGCCCTGGAAGAAGAGCGCAGGCTATGCTATGTGGGGATCACGCGCGCCAAAGACAGGCTCTATCTGGTTCATGCGTTCACCCGCGCTATATTCGGATCCTCCACAGCCAATCCAGTGTCGCGGTTTGTGGAGGAGATCCCGGGGCATCTTCTGTCGGATGCGTTTGCGGAGAGGTATAGAGTCTACCATGGCGGGCGTGGCGGGGTTCCGGGTCGCGCTTGGCTCGGGGATGGAGCTGGCACGAGGCCTGAGGCAGTCAGGGCCGAGAAGGTCGCATCTGGAGTTGAAAGGGCATGGGCGACGCGCCAGGTGCCAGGCAGGCCCGAGTTTGAGGCCGGCGACAGGATTAAGCATGCCAAGTTCGGAGAGGGCACTGTTGTGTCGGTCCAGCAGAGTGCAGGTGAGTGGCTCGCTACTATCGCGTTTCCCGGAGCGGGGGTCAAGCAGTTTGTGCTGAGCTTAGCGCCGATTGAAAAGGTTCGCTCAGTCTGAACGGGGGTGATGGAGTTGGCCGATGCCCTAGGGCGAGTGCGGGAACTCAGAGAACTCATTCGCTATCATAACCACCGTTACTACGTGCTTGACGATCCTGAGATAACCGACGCCGAATACGATGCGCTCATGCGCGAGCTTGCCGCGCTGGAAGAGGCGCATCCGGAGCTGGCCGACCCCGACTCTCCGTCGCGGAGGGTAGGCGGCGAGGTTGCCGCCTCATTTGAGCCGGTGATGCACGAGATTCCCATGCTATCGCTGGACAATGTGTTCAGCGAGGAACTGCTTCGCGCGTTCGATGCGCGTGTGCGGCGCGCTACTGGATTACCGAGTGTGGAGTATGTGGCTGAACCGAAAATAGACGGGCTGGCCATTTCCCTGACGTATCGAGACGGGCGCCTTTCTGTGGGGGCTACTCGCGGCGACGGCGAACGCGGCGAGAACGTGACGGCGAACCTCAGGACCATTCGGTCCATACCTTTGATTCTTCCTGACGGAGCGCCGGAATCCCTCACCGTTCGGGGCGAGGTGTACATGCGCAAGCCTGACTTCGTCGGTCTCAATGAAGAGAGGGAAGAGCGCGGCGAGCCCGTATTCGCAAATCCCAGGAATGCTGCGGCGGGATCCCTTCGGCAGCAGGATCCGCATGTGACGGCATCGCGCAAGCTGGACGCCTTCTTCTACTACCTGCCCATAAGCGAGCAGCTCGGCGCCAACACGCATTGGGAGGCGCTCGAACGCATGCGGAACTTGGGCTTTCGGGTGAATGACAAGATAACCTTGTGCCGCGACATTGAGCAGGTCATCGCATTTATTCACGACATCGCCGGTATGCGAGAGTCCTTGCCGTATGAGATCGACGGGGCGGTGGTCAAGGTCAACCGGTTCGATCTCCAGAGGGATCTCGGGTTCACGTCCCGTTCCCCCAGGTGGGCTACGGCGTACAAGTATCCGGCGCAGCAGGCGGAGACGACCGTGCGCGACATCGTGGTGCAAGTCGGGCGCACAGGAGTGTTGACGCCCACGGCGGAGTTTGAGCCCGTGGATGTAGGCGGGGTTACCGTGAGCCGTGCATCACTGCACAACCAGGACTATGTGCGAGCCAAGGATATTCGAGTCGGAGATAGGGTGATCATACAGCGCGCGGGCGATGTCATCCCGGAGGTAGTGAGGGTGCTCACGGAGCGCCGAAACGGCCTGGAGCGGGAGTTCGCTATGCCGGCCATCTGCCCCGAATGCGGATCTGGCGTCGTGCGGGAGGCGGGCGAGGCGGCTACCAGGTGCGTGAACCTGTCGTGTCCTGCGCGCATACGCGAAGGCCTGATACACTTCGCCTCGCGCGATGCCATGGACATTGATGGGATGGGGCCGTCCACTGTTGAAAGGTTGCTCGCTGCAGGACTGGTTCGCAACGTGGCGGACATCTACACCCTCACTCGGGAGCAGCTCAAGGGGATCGAACGCATGGGGGAGAAGTCGGCGGCTAATTTGGCCGCTGCCATTGACAATAGTAAGGCTAACCCGCTCTACCGGGTGATCTTCGCGCTGGGAATCCGGCACGTGGGCGAGAATGTGGCAAAGTTGCTGGCCGGCCATTTCCGCTCCATGGATGCTCTGGCTTGCGCGACCCACGTCGATCTGCTGTCGGTGCCCACGGTGGGCGAGGCGATAGCCGATAGCGTGGTCACGTTCTTTGAGTCTGAGGAGAATCGGGCGGCTATCGGGCGGCTTGCGGAGGCGGGCGTGAGGATGGCGGATGAGGCGCCCACTGGATCGGAGACGCCGGGTGTCAACAGGTCGGAGTTTCAGGGAAAGTCATTCGTGTTTACCGGAGCGCTCAAGCGGTTTACAAGGCAGCGGGCAGAGGAGATTGCGGAGATGCTGGGTGGACGCGCCGCGTCGAGCGTGAGCCGGAAGACTGACTATGTTGTGGCAGGAGAAGACGCAGGATCTAAGTTGGCTCGGGCGAGAGAACTTGGAGTCCCCGTCCTTTCCGAACAGGAATTCGTGGACATGCTTGATCGGGCAGGAATCGGTGCAGCGATGCAGGGTGGTGAGTAAATTGTCGTTATCTAGAGAAGAGACTGCTCGTCTCGCGGACCTTGCGAGGCTGAGCCTCAGTGATGATGAGCTTGCGCGGATCGCTCATGACCTCACGGAGATAATCGACTACATGGAGAAGCTGGCGGGGATCGATAGGGCCCACGTTCGACCTATGTCCCACGTGCTGGGCACGGTGAATGTGTGTCGCGACGATCGCGCTGAGCCTTCGCTATCCCAGGAGGAGGCGCTCGCGAATGCTCCTGATAGGCAAGGCGAGTTCTTCCGGGTGCCGAGGATCATCGATGCAGGGGAGGCGAGCGAGGCATGAGCGGCAGCGCAGATACGAGGCTATGCCATATGACATTGCATGAACTCCGCGACATGCTGGCGCAGGGCCAGGTGTCGGCGAGAGAGATCACGAGTGACGTCCTCGCCCAGATAGACGAGGTGGAGGCATCGGTCGGAGCATACGTGACAGTGGACCGCGAAGGGGCGCTGAGCAGCGCTGAAGCGGCCGATGCGACGATCGCCCAGGCCAGGCGTGACGGCGATTTCGGCGCGGTCGGACCTCTGGCCGGAATACCAGTGTCGCTAAAGGATAATGTGTGCACCCGCGGGATGCGCACTACGTGCTGCTCGAAGATGCTGGAGGGCTTCGTCCCTGCGTATGATGCCACAGTAACGGCGCGTTTGCGTGAGGCAGGGGCAGTCATCGTGGGCAAGGCCAACATGGACGAGTTCGCTATGGGGTCCACTACTCAGACCTCAGTCTTTCATATGACGCGGAACCCCTGGGACTTAGAGCGGGTTCCGGGCGGTTCTAGCGGCGGGTGCGCGGCGGCTGTGGCGGCGGGCGAAGCCGTGGCGGCCATAGGGACAGACACCGGGGGATCCATCAGGCAACCGGCATCTTTTTGCGGTGTAGTCGGGCTGAAGCCTACGTACGGGCGGGTGAGCAGGTACGGTGTAGTGGCTTTCGCATCATCACTGGACACAATCGGACCGCTTACGAGGGATGTGCGGGATTGTGCCGTCATGCTTAACGCCATCGCCGGGCGCGATGAGCGGGATGCTACGTCCGCGCCTGATGCAGTGCCGGACTACACCGAGTGCGTGGAACGAGGAGTACAGGGGCTCAGAATCGGGATCCCGAAGGAGTTCTTCGGGCCTGGAATGAGCGAGGGCGTGCGGGACGCGGTGGAGCGTGCACTGCGGGCTCTAGAGGGTGCCGGGGCCGATATTGTCGAAGTGTCGCTCCCGCTAGTAGAGCATGCGCTGGCGGTATACTACCTGGTGGCTACGGCGGAAGCTAGTTCGAATATGGCGCGGCTGGACGGCATCCGTTATGGATACAGACCTGAGGGGCGCGGCGGAATGGATGTGGCCGACCTCATGAGCCTAAGCCGCGGGCAGGGTTTCGGCATGGAAGTGAAGCGCCGCATAATGCTGGGGACATTCGTCTTGAGCTCCGGCAACTTCGACGCGTTTTACGGGCGGGCCCTTAGGTCGCGGCGGCTTCTAGCGGAGGATGTGCAGCGGGCGCTGGCGGAATGCGACTGCCTGGTGTCGCCCACTGCTCCGACGGTCGCGTTCAGGTTCGATGAGGAACCCGACGATCCGCTGGCCATGTACCTGCAAGATATCTACACCACTCTGGCAAACCTGGCAGGCGTGCCGGCGATGTCGGTTCCGTGTGGACTCGCGGACGGCATGCCAGTGGGGTTGCAGATCATGGGCAGGATGTTCGATGAGGCCACGTTGATCCGGGTTGGGCGTGCGGTTGAGCTGGTGTCGGGAATCGGCGGGGCTAGGCCCGCGGTTGGGGGGTGCGCGAAGTGACGGAGCGAGACGACTACGAGGTTGTTATCGGTATCGAAGTCCACGTGGAGCTGGCGACTGAGTCCAAGGTGTTCTGCGGATGCAAAACCGCGTTCGGCGCCGCGCCAAACACGCAGGTCTGCCCTGTGTGCCTAGGCATGCCCGGCGCCCTGCCGATGCTCAATAAACGCGCGCTCGAGTATACGATCCGGGCGGGGCTGGCGCTGGGCTGCACCATCGCGGGCTGGACCAAGTTCGACAGGAAGAACTACTTCTACCCCGACCTTGCCAAGGGATACCAGGTGTCGCAGTACGATATCCCCATTGCGCGCGACGGTTACATCGATATAGAGGTGGACGGGCAGCCAAAGCGGATACGGGTCAGGCGTGTGCACCTTGAGGAGGAGACCGCCAAGCTAGTGCACGCCGGCGACGACATAATCTCGGCCAACCAGTCGCTTCTAGACTTCAACCGCTCCGGGATCGGTCTGATAGAGATCGTGTCGGACGCCGACATGCGATCGGCCGACGAGGCTCGGGCGTACCTGACCAAGCTCCGATCCATCTTGGTGGCTATCGGCGTGTCCGACTGCAAGATGGAGGAAGGCTCGATGAGGTGCGAGGCCAACGTGTCCGTGAGGCCTCGGGGTTCGAAGGAATACGGCACGTTGGTGGAGCTCAAGAACATAGCGTCGTTCAGGGCAGTGCACAGGGCCATCCAGTATGAGTCGGCGCGTCAGATCGACTTGGTACGCTCCGGTGGACGGGTCACTCGCGAGACGCGACACTGGGATGATGTCCGCGGTGAAACGGCCTTCATGCGCAGCAAGGAGCAGGCGGCCGACTACCGCTACTTCCCCGAGCCGGACCTCGTGCCGCTCGAAATCGCCCCGGAGTGGGTGGAAGAGATCAAGGGCGCTCTGCCGGAACTGCCCGATGCGAGGGCCGCAAGGTACGTGGCAGAGTTCGGGCTTCCGGGAAGCGACGCAGCGTTGATAGCTGAGTCCCGGGAGTTGGCATCCTTCTTCGATGGCGTATGTGATGTTCTTGCGAAGGCGGGCGCTGGGGCCGTCGACCG
>DAOTAC010000027.1:0-13167 GCA_035382325.1 Bacillota bacterium
TCGCCGCTGCCCGACAGGACCAGCATCCGCTGACCGTCCGTCACTATCAGCATGGCCTCGAGTTTCTGAAGCACTCGGTCGGTGCGCCATTCGCGCCCCAGAGCAGTAGCTGCACGTACCAGATTGCCCTTGTGCTCCGAAAGCTTTCCCTCGAAACGCTCGAGAAGAGCCAAAGAATCGGAAGCCGAACCTGCAAAGCCTACTAGTACGTTCCAGTCGGACAACCTCCGTATCTTGCGCGCGCCATGTTTCATCACCGTGTTGCCCAAAGTGACCTGACCATCTGAGCCAAGGGCACACTTGCCGTCGCGCAGCACTCCCACGACAGTGGTGCACCTGAACTTGGCTTCAGCTTCGATGACCATCATCTATCCCCCCCCCATTCCCCGCCGTCGGCGCCTGCCGGCGCTCAGCTCTTGGATGGGCTTCCTGGTAGACGCGGTAAAGTCTTTCCCGCGAAACGCTGGTGTAAATCTGAGTAGTGGAGATATCTGCATGCCCCAGAAGCTCCTGGACTGCACGCAAGTCGGCACCGGAATCAGTAAGGTGAGTGGCGAATGAATGCCTCATCGAATGAGGAGTAGCCTTCCCGGGAAGACCCGCTTTCATCAGGTATTTCTTCATGATGCGTTCCACGGCCCGCCCCGACAGGCGCCGGCCAAGCTTGCTCATGAAGAGCGCCTGGCAGTCGCTTTCACCGAGCAGCCCGGAACGAGCGCTCACGAGGTACCGATCGATGGCGGCCACTGCCTGCGATCCAACCGGCGCTATCCTCTCCTTAGCGCCTTTGCCGAACACCCTCACGCTGCGACTTCCCGGCGAGTAGTCCTGCACATCCAGGCCCACCAACTCAGACAGACGGATGCCCGACGAATACAGGAGTTCCAATATGGCACGATCCCGAATGGCCTGGAGCGAATGGCCACCGGCGACCGAAATCAGGCGCGCCGCTTCATCTGGGGTCAGTGCGCGGGGAAGTCGCCGGGGTCGCCTGGCGCGGCCCATCACAACGGCTGGATTACTCTCGATCGCGCCCTCACGTGAAAGGTATCGCAAGTAAGACCGTATTGCGCTGAGTTTCCTCGCGACGCTGCTTGGGCTCAGGCCCTTGGTCTGAAGCATGGACAGGAACTTCCGTATGGCGCCGACTCCGATCCGGCGCGGGTCATCCTCGTCGATGCCCAGCCGTTCGCAGAATGCTATGAATTGCGCGACATCTCTAGTGTAAGCGTCGACAGTCCTGGGGGACAGATTACGCTCCGACTCAAGGTGCCGGGCGAAACTATCAGCCCAACTCATGTTCGCTCCTCCCACCTAGGTGTTCGTCTATGAACTCGGCGAGGGCCGTCCGCGCATCGCTTATCTGACGCGCTCTCCTTTCGGCTCGCCGAACGTGGTTGCCGGGCGCCGGCAGCAAGCCGAAGCTGATGTTCATCGGCTGATATGTGCCGGCCGCGGGCGTAGATACATGCGAGCAGAGGGCGCCTATGGCCGTCTGACTCGGAAATACGATCTGTTCTGCTCCTTGCGCCATACGGGCGGCATTGATCCCTGCAACAAGGCCTGAAGCGGTGGATTCGAGATAGCCCTCTACCCCCGTGATCTGCCCTGCGAAAAACACTCTTGGAACGCTCTTCAGGGAAAACGTGGGCGCGAGGTGTGCCGGGCCGTTGATGTATGTGTTCCTATGCATCATGCCGTAACGCGCGAACTCAGCTTGCGCAAGCCCCGGTATCATACGGAATACTCGTCTCTGCTCAGGCCTGGTAAGCCTGGTCTGGAAACCCACAATGTTGAACAGCGAGCCCGGGGCATTCTCGCGCCTGAGCTGCACTGCAGCGTAAGGACGTTTTCCAGTTCGCGGGTCGATCAACCCCACGGGTTTTGCGGGGCCGAAGCGAAGAGTGTCGCGCCCGCGGCGAGCCAACTCCTCTACGGGCATGCACGCTTCGAATAGGCGCATGGATTCGAACTCGTGCATCTCGGTTACTTCTGCCGAAACCAGGGCCTGCCAGAACGAATCGTATTCGGCCTGATTCATGGGGCAGTTAACATAGTCGGCGTCGCCTTTATCATACCTAGAAGCCCAAAAAGCCACCTCGAAGTCAATGGAAGCCCCGTCGACTATGGGTGCGGCTGCGTCGAAGAAGTGCAGGTGTTCGTCGCCGAGGAAGCGCGCTATGTCGGCTGCGAGCGCAGGCGAAGTGAGCGGACCTGTGGCTATGACGACGATTCCGCCGTCAGGTATGTGCCGCGCTTCCTCGCGGACTATCTCGATCTGAGGTACGGATGCTATTTCCTCCGTCACTCCCGCTGCAAACAGCGCTCGGTCGACTGCAAGGGCCTGCCCTGCCGGCACGCGCGTCGCGTCGGCGCATCGCATGATCACAGATCCCAATGCGCGTAGCTCCTCCTTGAGAAGGCCCGACGCAGTGCCTTCTCTGTCGGAACCGAGGGAGTTGCTGCACACAAGCTCAGCGAAACGGGAGGTTGAGTGAGCCGGGGTGTTGACCTCCGGGCGCATCTCAACCAGCCTCACTCGAGCCCCGAGGCTTGCGGCCTGCCACGCCGCCTCGCTGCCGGCCAAACCCGCCCCTATTACAGTGATCTCATTCGGCAACCGTGCTCGCCTCCGGCCCGCCCGCGCCACGTCCCTCCTGTTCTTGAGCCCACTCGTGACCACACTTGGGGTTGGCGCACTTGTACTTGACCCCAGCGCGCACCCGCCTGGAAGTAGTGAAAGATGCACACTTGGGGCAGACAACACCAGATGGGGGGTTCCATGACACGAACTCGCACTCCGGGTATCGGGCGCACCCGTAGAACACCCGGCCTTTCTTGCTGCGCCTCTGCACCATGTCGCCGCCGCACTCTGGGCATTTAGCATCGACCTTGCGGGTTATGCTCCTGCGGTAGGTGCACTCGGGGTAGCGTGGACAAGCGATGAACTTACCGAACCTACCTGCCTTAATGACCAGCTTGGCTAGGCCGCACTCAGGGCAATCCTCGTCAGTGGGTTCATCCGCGATGACCACGCGCTCCGCCACGGCGTCCGCCTCCCGGAGCCTTTCGGAAAATGGTTTGTAGAATTTGTCGGTTATCTGCACCCAATCCGATCGCTTCTCCTCGATTTCATCGAGCTCACCTTCCATTGAGGCCGTGAACTCCAGATTGACCACCGTCGGAAAATGCTCGCTGAGAAGATCGCACACGGCCAATCCTACGTCGGTGGGCTTGAAACGTTTCTGCTCCAGCGTAGCGTATTCGCGCTTGCGAATAGTATCGATTATGGGCGCGTACGTACTGGGCCTTCCTATCCCGTGCTTCTCCAGTTCCCGGACTAAAGTAGCCTCGGTGAACCTTGGCGGTGGTTGGGTATGGTGCTCCTCGGGGGCAAGCTCAATAAGGGTCAACTTCTGCCCCGCCTCGAGCGCTGGCAGCGCTTGGTCACGCTCATTCTTATCGTCGTCTCGCCCTTCCGTGTACAGTACGCTGAACCCGTCGAACTTCATCACCTGCCCGGTAGCGCGGAAGACGTGCCTCGTACCGCCTGCGCCTGCGTCAATATCGATGGTTGTGGCGTCGTACACCGCATTCGACATCTGGCTGGCCATGAAGCGCGACCATATGAGCTTGTAAAGCCTGAGCTGATCGCGGCCGAGACTGCCCGATAGGCTCTCGGGATTCCGATCGATCCGTGTTGGCCTGATGGCCTCGTGAGCATCCTGGGCGCCCTTCTTGGACTTATAGACTCGGGGTCGCTCAGGCAGATAGCTTTGGCCGTATCTGGCCTTGACGAAATCACGCGCCGCCGCCTGCGCCTCGTGGGATATCCTTGTTGAGTCGGTACGCATGTATGTAATGAGCGCCACGTGCCCTTCGCCCGCTACCTCAACACCTTCGTACAGCTGCTGTGCAATGGACATCGTTCGTCTGGCGGAGAAGCCTAGTTTCCTAAAGGCCTCTTGCTGCATAGTACTGGTTGTGAACGGAGGCGACGGCTTTCTGGCCTGCTCCTTGACTGTCACCGACTTGACGACATATTCAGCGCCTTCCAACTCGCCCACGATTCTGTTGACATCCTGGCTCGACATGCGCCCTTCAACTGGGGGCATCAGCCTGGCAAGGAATCTCCTGCCTCGAGCGCCCGGCGAAAGCGTGGCGGCGAGTGTCCAATACTCCTCCACGACAAACTTCTGTATCTCACGCTCGCGGTCACAGATCAGCTTGAGGGCGGATGACTGCACTCGCCCGGCCGACAGTCCTCGCCGAACCTTGCGCCAGAGGAACGGGCTGAGGTTGTAGCCCACCAGCCTGTCAAGCACCCGTCTGGCCTGCTGCGCGTCTACCCTTGCCATGTCGACGGGCCTGGGTTTCTTGAGCGCATTCCGAACTGCGCTCTCAGTGATCTCGTTGAACTCGATCCTGCAGTCTGACGCCGGATCGATTTTGAGTATGTGCGCCAAGTGCCAGGAAATGGCTTCACCTTCGCGGTCGGGGTCAGTGGCAAGAAGGACCTTATCAGCCTTTTTTGCAGCCTCCCTCAGCTCGCGGATGACATCCCCCTTGCCCCGGATGTTTATGTACTTGGGAGTGTAGCCGTTCTCCACGTCCACTCCCAGTTTGCTCTTGGGCAGGTCCCTGACATGACCGATGGACGCCTTGACTGTATACTGTCGCCCCAAGAACTTTGACAGAGTCCTAACTTTGGCCGGTGACTCCACGATAACGAGAGTCTTCCCCATGCGGCCACCTCCAACGTTCGATGTCACGAACAGTTTAACCCAGGGCACATGCGAGGTCAACAATGCCTCCGGCTGTATCGCAGGCCGGCGCCGCGCACGATAAGCCCTGCAACCTCCAGACGCGAGAGCGAGGTTAGCACATCGCGCGCGGGCATTGGCAGCGCCAGATGGATGTCTTCAAACGACGTGTCAGACCGAACTGCCTCTAGTACCGCTGCGTCTACCGGCCCGAGATTCTGCCCTCGCCCGGCATTCCCAGGGTCTGGCAACGTCACCGGTACACCTGCGGCCGCCAGCTCCTCGAGGAATCTCCGTGCACCGATCACAGGGCGCGCTCCATCGTATATGAGGGCGTTAGTTCCTGCCGAGGTAGGTCGGTTGATGTCGCCGGGTACAGCGAAGACATCGCGGTTGTGCTCCGTCGCGAAGGTCGACGTGACCAAGGCGCCGCTTCTGGCCCCCGCCTCCACCACGAGGCACGCATGAGCCATACCGCTAATGACCCGATTGCGCGCGGGAAACGTGCCGCGAGACGCCGGATAAGTCATGTGAAACGGTGACACAATGCAGCCCGACTGCGTCACTTCCCGTGCCAAACACTCGAGCCTCGACGTCATCTGGTACGCAAGCCCCGCGCCGATCACGCCCGCGGTCACCCCTCCGGCCTCAATCGCCCCTCGATGCGCTGCAGAATCAACGCCTCTTGCCATGCCGCTGACCACGCCGGCGCCCGCCGCCGCCAGCTGACGCGAGAGGTATCTCGCGGCGCCTGTTCCGTAGGATGTAGCCGACCTAGACCCGACCACCGCTATCCACGGCGCCTCCACTAGCGACGTCCTGCCCATCACGTATAGCACGGCCGGAGGATCGTAGATCCGGCGAAGCAAGGGCGGGTACTCCTGGCTCGGCAAGGCGACGACCCTGGCTCCATGCCTCGACGCCAGCTCAATTTCGGCCTGCCCTGCTCCCACTATGTCAAGCGCCGACGACGCGAACCTCCAAGCTTCACTACTCACGAAAGCCGGGCGTTTCGCGCCTCGGGTCGCAGCGCGCGCTGCCGCCTCGGCCGTTTCGAACTCCATGAGCAGGCGCCATAGAGTACGCGGACCTATCCCCGGGCACATGTGCCAGAAGACCCACGCAGCGAGCTCGGCATCGCGAGGTTCGGGCACGTCATCCCATGTTATATCCGATTTCGCGTCATCCATATGACAACATCGCCTGCGGCTGCAAATCCAAAGCCCTATACTGCAGGGCCTCCAACACGTGCCCGTCTTCCACGCTGTCGGCGCCGTCAAGATCGGCTATGGTCCTCGACACCCGGATCAGCTTGTGGTAAGCCCGGGCCGACAGGGCCATTTTGTCGACTGCGTCCAGCAGCAGCCTGCGTGCCGCCGGGGCTAGACGGGCCACGCTCTCGATTTGCCTGGGCCCAATAGCCGAGTTGGTGAATCCCTTCCGACCGAAGCGCCCTCCCTGGCGCGCCCTTGCGCGCTCAATCTCTTCACGCACGGCGTCGGACGTAAGGACTGCAACGGGCCTCTCAAGATCGATCCGCCTAACACGGGGCACTTCTATCTGAATGTCGATACGGTCGATCACCGGACCGGCCAGCCTGCGTCGGTAACGCATCAAGGACGCGCCCTGACAGACGCATGCCCGTTCAGGGTCTCCGAGGTAGCCGCAGGGACAGGGATTCGCCGAGGCAATCAGCATGAACCGAGACGGGAAGCTGACTCGGCCGTGGGAGCGGGACACTACGATGAACCCGTCTTCCATGGGGCCTCTGAGGCTCTCGATAACCTGTGGCCTAAACTCGCAGAACTCATCAAGATACAGAACGCCTCTGTGCGCCAAGGTCACTTCGCCGGGCATGGGAGGGTTTCCGCCTCCTAGCATGCCCGCGGGGCTCACGGTGTGATGGGGACGGCGGAACGGACGCTTGCTGGCGAGGCCATCGGGGGATACTGTGCCGGTGATACTCTGAATGCACGTGACCTCCAACGCCTCGTGCTCATCCATTGCCGGCAGAATAGATGGCACGCACGATGCAAGCAACGTCTTTCCGCCTCCCGGAGGGCCCACCATTATCAGGTTATGGCCGCCTGCTACTGCTACCTGGATTGCTCTGATCCCTGCGTCTTGCCCCACGACCTGGTCGAAATCGCATGAGCCGATTGACTCGGGCGGCTGAGGACACGCCGGATGGCTCCGGACGAAGCTGGGGATAGCGCCGGAGCGCAGATATTCCACTACTTCGTGCAACGTACCCAGGGCCTTAACGTCAAGCCCCGATACGCACTCTGCTTCGCGTGCGTTCTCAAACGGCACCACAACACAGGAATTGCCTGCTCCCAGGGCGGCCGCGCAGCCGGGCAGGACACCGCGAACCGGCCTGAGGGCACCATCCAGCGACAGTTCGCCCATGAACGTGGTGCAATTTAGGTTTCGCGCCGGCACCTGCCCCGATGCGGCAAGTATCGAAACAGCCACCGGTAGATCCAACCCCACCCCGACCTTCCTGATATGGGCGGGAGCCAGGTTCACGGTGATTTTGGCGAGCGGAAAGTCGTATCCCGAGTTGCGTATGGCCGCCCGCACTCGCTCGCGAGACTCGCGCACTGTGGAATCAGGGAGGCCGACGATGTCGAATGCCGGCAATCCTCTTGCAAGATCGGCCTCTACCGCCACAGAAACGCCGGTGATTCCCATGACTGCACATCCTCCAGCTGTCGAAAGCATCGTACGCGCGGATCGCCTCCTCCTGCCCATGCTTGCGCGCGGTTGGCCCTCTTCTCATGTCAAGACGTTCCGCAAGTGCGAGATGGCGGCGCCGGCCAGGGATTCGCCGGTCGCAGCGTCGGCCATGACCGCAACAACGTCCACGCGCACGGGCGCGCCGCGGCAAGCCGCAGACACTCGTGTAGCCACCAGTCGCAGCGTGCGGAGCTTGCCCAGGGTAATCTGCTCCTCAGGGCGACCGAAGGCAGTCGAGCGTCGAGTCTTCACCTCTACTACTACCAGCACATCTCCGTCACGAGCTAAGATGTCGATTTCGTTACGACCTAGGCGCAAGTTGCACCCGAGTATCTCGTAGCCGAGAGATACAAGGTATTCCCTGGCGAGGACTTCGCCCGCCCTACCGACATCCTGAGCCCGCATTCGCCTGCCTCCTCCTATACCGCTGATTCGACGGCTTCGACCTATATCCTTCCACAAACGACAAAATCACCCTTTCGGGTGATCCTGCAGATGTCGTGCGCTGTAACAGAACTAGCCTGTCCTCTCCACACCCCGGTAACTCCTTCTGTGGAGCGGACATGGTCCGAATACGGCCAGGCGCTGGAGATGCTCCTTTGTGGGGTATCCCTTATGTCGGTCGAAGCCGTAGTCGGGATACACCTCATGCAGTTGGCACATGATAGCGTCTCTGCCAACCTTGGCCACTATGGACGCGGCAGCCACGCTTTCGCTTCGAGCGTCGCCCCTGACCAGAGCCACTCCCGGGCAGTCCATCGCCGGCAAATCGCGACCGTCTACGAGGGCAAGGTCCGGCGACACTGTAAGCTGCGACATCGCTCTGGACATGGCTGAAAGCGTCGCGGCCCTGATGTTGATCTCGTCGATCTCATCGGGCCAGGCGGCCCCGAGACTCACCTCCACACATGCCTCCAGTATCCGCTGGAGGGCTGCCTCGCGTCTAGCTGCCGACAGCATCTTCGAGTCGATCACATCCTGTGGGTGAAAACCGGGACGCATCACGACCGCAGCGGCCACCACAGGGCCGGCCAACGGCCCCCTCCCTGCTTCATCTATGCCTGCTAGGACAGCAAATCCCGACCTACGCAGGCAATCGTCGAACTCGCCCAGCGCGGCGCGGTTAATCATGGTTCCTCCAGCGTTACCCGGCCGAGCTTGCCCGACCTGAAGTCTCTGACGATCAGACCGGCGCCTCTTTCGGTGTCAGCCTCTCCCCCTGACTTGAGACACCCACGTTTCAGTGATACGTGTTCGAGAATTATGTGCGGATCGACCATGTCGTCGGGAACTCCGTATCTGGCTCTAAACTCGACCGCGCCCAGCTCCGCGAGGCGCGATATCAGGTTGTATGAGAGGCTCTCAATGTCGAGCAGATTGTCGTCGATACAGCCCACAGCGGCCAGAGCGAACCAGATCGCTGGATCGTCAACTCTCGGAGGCATGATTCCGGGAGTGTCGAGCATCTCCAGACTGGGACTGACCACAATCCACTGCTTGGCGCGGGTAACGCCCGGTCGATCGCCTGTCCTTGCACCCGATCGACGTGCCGCACGGTTAATGAACGAGGATTTCCCTACATTGGGTATGCCTACTACCGCCGTACGGAAACGTCGTCGTCGCCGCTGGCCGCCACTGTCTAGCCCCGTAGATCGGGCCGCCTGCTCGGCCAAGCTTATTGCCTCATTTACCCCTGCGCCTTTCTGACAATCGGCCTGCACCGCCCGTGAGGACGCCTCTCTCAAAGCGTCCAGCCACGCCTGCGTGGCGCGTGCATCGGCCAGGTCGGCTTTGTTCAGCACGACCACTCTGGGCTTTAGACCCAGAGCTTCATCAAGGTACGGGTTGGCGGTGGCACGGGGGGCCCGGGCGTCCAGTATCTCTATCACCACGTCTATTAGCTTCATGCTCTGACGGATCTCGCCAACAGCTTTGGCCATATGTCCCGGAAACCAGCTGAGGCCCATCGTCCACTCCCCTCCCTACTTTCGTTCTGTAGTACACAAGCGCCGGGCCCAGGTGTAGCCCGGCCCGGCCTGAAGCGTTCGGTCACGGCGCGCTCGATACGCGGGCCGCGCCACTCACCGATATTTGGGCTGTCGTTGCAGTAATCGCTGCCTCGGCCGACTCGGGGTAGCCTGGATCCCTGCACATCCTGACACTGGCCAGTGGCCAGTACACAGCGAAAGCCTTTCCCTCAATGCTGCGCAGCGGCACCGTGCCTATGGAGGCGTGCGCGCTGTCTTCACTGTGGTTCCTGTTATCACCCAACACGAATAGGCGCCCATCGGGCACGTACACCGGGCCGTAGTCTTGGGCCGAACGCTCGAGGGTGTAGTCTTCCGTAATCGGCGCGCCGTTCACGTGAACAAGCCCTCTAACTATCGAAAGCTCCTCCTGGGGCATGCCGATAACTCGCTTTATCAACATGCTCCCTGGCATATGCCCGTGTCGGAACACAACAATCTCGCCGCGGCGCGGATGCCTCAGCTTGTACACCAGCCTGTTGACCAGGACCCGTTCTCCGTCGTGCAAAGCAGGTTCCATTGAACTGCCCTGCACTACGACTGCCATGGCCACAAAGGTGACAGCAAATGCTGTCAAGACCGCGATAATGAGCATGAGCCCGGCGAACTGAAGGAAGGTTGCCGCGGCTCGCCTCATGCCTATACCCGTTCCCGCTTGCGCTCTCGGATTCTGGCCCTCTTGCCGACGCGACCGCGTAGGTAGTACAGCTTGGCCCGGCGGATATCGCCGAATCGGACTACCTCGATCTTGTCGATCTTCGGCGAATGAAGAGGAAACAGCCTCTCCACGCCTATTCCCGCCGACAGCTTCCTAACGTTGAAGGTCTCAGAAGCGCCGCTGCCGTTCCTGCCGATCACGACGCCCTCGAACACCTGTATACGCTCGCGGCCGCCCTCGACAACCCGGACATGCACTCTGACGGTATCGCCTGGGGCGAAGTCCGGCAGATCTTTGCGCATCTGCTCCCGCTCTATTGTATCGATGATGTTCACAGTAATCCCACTCCTCACCCGGTCTTCAACAGACGTCAGTATATCACAAGGAAACTGGCCCAATCAAGGCGCGAGGTTCTGCAGCATTTTCAGGTCCTCTCGCGTCAGCTCTGCCTGCTCCAGCAGGTCGGGCCTACGGCACCTGGTACGCTCAAGGGATTGCTCACGCCGCCACCGCCTGATTCTCTCATGATCGCCCGAGATCAACACGTCGGGCACCTCAAGGCCCCGCCATAGCCTGGGCCTTGTGTAGTGCGGGTAGTCCAACAACCCATCCCAGAAGGAGTCCTCGGCGGCGCTGGACGCGTCCCCGAGAGCGCCGGGCAAAAGACGCGCCGTTGCGTCCACGATCACCATCGCAGGGATCTCGCCGCCTGTCAACACGTAATCTCCAACCGACACTTCATCGGAGACAAGCGTACTGACTCGTTCGTCTATGCCTTCGTAGTGCCCGCACAAAATCACGAGGTGTTCGCATGCGGAGTACTCCCTTGCCAAGCTCTGAGTGAACGGACGCCCGGCGGGTGTGGTCAGAACCACCCGCGATTCCCCGCCCCCGCTGGATTCTCTACACAGTAGAGCATGCTCGATGGCCGCGGCGATCGGTTCCGGTTTCATGACCATCCCAGGCCCACCGCCGAATGGGTAGTCATCTACTATCCGGTGCTTGCCCAGCGCGAAATCGCGGATATCATGGACCCTCACTGTCAGAATCCCTTTACTCTGAGCTCGCCCGAGAATGCTCTCGCTCATGACGCCCGAGAACATCCCAGGGAAGATCGTGAGGATGTCGACTTCCATGGTATGGCCTCACCTCAACCCGGGTCTGTCGTCGATGACGAGCCGCCCGCCCGCCAGATCCACTTGATGCACGATATCGTTCGCCGCCGGCACCAGGAAATCCGGGCCCTCTTCCGGCCTGACCAACAGAACATCATTGGCCGGCATTTCGAGCACTTCGACGACAACGCCAAGGCGCTCGCCAGTGGTTGATTCGCACGTCAACCCCACTAGCTCGAAGCTGTAGAACTCGCCTTCTGGTAACCGGGGCAGCTCGGAAGCAGGCAAGTATAAGCCCATTCCCCTCATGGCCAGCGCTGAGTCGATATCGGCTATGCCCGCAATCCTGAGTAGCGCCAGAGACCCGTGCGGTCGGGCCGACTCGAGGTCAACGGGTCTGTATTCGTTCCTGCCCGCACACACGCCGGCACCCACACCCACATCTGCATCTGCATCGACATCCGCTTCCGCGTCAGCGGGCCCGAGGAACGCCCGAGCAACTCCACGAAACCGGTCCGGCGAACCGGCACACGGCTTCACTCGAACTTCGCCGCGCACCCCATGCGTGCCTACGATCCAACCGACCAGAACCAGCCGCCCCCGCTCCGGGTTCATTCCACTATCTCGACCATGGCCCGCCTGCCTTGACGTGCTGCAGCCGCTTTTGTGACTGTGCGAATGGCCCGGGCTACCCGCCCATGCCTACCTATTACCTTGCCCATGTCATCAGGTGCAACCGACACCTCAAGGATCACTGAATCGCCGTTCTGAATCTCTCTCACTCGTACGGTGTCCGGCTCATCCACGAGATTAGAGGCCAGGTAAGACACTAAATCCTTAAGCTCCACCCTGTTCTTCTTGCCTATAGCCATAGACTCCACCAGCTACTCCCGCACCGGCTCGGCCTCTGGTTCAGAAGCCTTGTCGGACTGGGATCCTCTAGTCGTTCCCCGGAGCCCGGCCTTGGCAAGCAGAGCGCGGGCAGTGTCGGATGGACGCGCTCCGCGCTTGATCCACTCGGCAGCCTTTTCCACGTCGACGACGAGCTCAGGCGGGTCCATGCGAGGGTTATAGTGCCCGATGATCTCGATGAAGCGTCCATCCCTGGGCGATCGGGAATCTGCAACCACCAGCCTGTAATGGGGCTGTTTGGCAGCGCCTGTTCTGGTTAGCCTGATACGAACGGCCATTTTGGTTCCTACACCTCCGAACAACTGATTCACATTACTTGGTATCCTGCGTCATTCATCTATGGCATAAATGGGACCTTACCCATTGGGCCACCGCGTTTTGAGGCATCGCCCAGCTGCCTGAGCATCTTGCGGGCCTGATCATACTGCTTAAGGAGTGCGTTGACCTCCTGAACCCTCGTGCCACTGCCGGCGGCTATCCGGCGCTTCCTCGAGCCATCGATACTGGCGGGGTTCTTCCTTTCGGCCGGCGTCATCGATCTAATGATCGCCTCTACCTTCGTAAATTGCCTCTCGTCCACCCGGACATCCTTGAGAGCCTTAGACCTGGCAACTCCGGGAATCATGCCAAGCAGCTGATCGAGAGGCCCCATCTTCCGAACATCCTGAAGTTGCCGCATGAAGTCATCCAACGTGAACTCCTGTTTCCGCAGCTTCTCCTCGAGCTTTTTGGCCTGCTCCAGGTCGAACGTCTCCTGCGCCTTCTCGATTATGGTCAGCACATCGCCCATTCCAAGTATCCTGGAGGACATGCGATCAGGATGGAACTGCTCGAGGGCGTCGAGCTTCTCGCCTGTAGTAACAAACTTGATCGGCTTGCCGGTGACCTCCCTCACCGTGAGCGCAGCCCCGCCGCGGGCATCTCCGTCGAGCTTGGTGAGGATCACTCCCTGG